>LFTI01000021.1 GCA_001513285.1 Rikenellaceae bacterium DTU049 | reverse complement strand
CTAAACTGTCTGCCGCAGTCTTTGCAGCGATAGTTTTGCATCCCATTTTGTAAGCCATTTTTTACAATATCGTTGCTACGGCACTCTGGACATAGTGGAGGGGTACTTTGAATTTTTAGACCTTGGTAATCTACTACGTCAGCTTCGTTCTGTATTAGGAAATCGTAGAGATTATCAAAGAAGGCTTTGGAGTCTTCCTTACTCATAGATAGGTGTTCATTAATATTATTGACTAAAGTCTTCATAAATACTGAATTTTGGGCAAATATACAAAATAATTTTAATATGATATTAATATCATTAATTATTTTAAACATTAATGGAAATTATTACTATCCACTTTTAAGTCATTTGACGTGACAAATATCTTTTTAAATTCCCTATTACATATGTATTGCCTCATTATGGCTGCTTGCTGCCGCTTCCATAATGCTTTCAGAGAGTGTCGGGTGTGGATGTATTGATTCTATAATATCTTTAGCAGTAGCTCCTAAATTATGGCTAACTACTAGTCCAGAGAGCATTTCTGTTACATTTTCTCCTATTAAATGTGCTCCTATTAATTTGTCATTATTTTGATCGAATATTAATTTAACTAATCCGTCAGTTTGTCCATTAGCTTTTGCTTTGCCATTTGCTGTAAATGGAAATTTACCAATTTTTATTTTATAGCCTTTGTTGATAGCTTCTTGTTCTTTTAGTCCAAAACTAGCGACTTCTGGATTTGTATATATGCAAGATGGGAAATATTGATAATCTATAGCTTGAGGTGATAGTCCTGCTATTTTTTCTACGCATATTATACCTTCTTTTGAAGCTATATGTGCTAATGCTGGTGTATTGATTACATCTCCTATCGCATAATATCCTTCTATATTTGTTTGGTAGTTTTCATTAATTTCTATTTTACCTTTATTAGTTTTTATTCCTACTTCTTCTAATCCTATATTTTCGATATTAGCTTGTATACCTATAGCACTTAGGACAATTTCTGTCTCTATGTTTTGAGTTCCTTTAGGTGATTGTATGGTTAGATTTACGAGGTTATTATTGATTTCACTTTTAATAACTTCAGAAGATGTCAAAACATTGATTTTTTTCTTTCTAAAAATTCTTTCCATAGTTTTGCTCACTTCTTCATCTTCTAAAGGTAAGATTCTATTTAGGTATTCTACGATAGTTACATTTACGCCTAGTGATGAGTAGAAGTCTGCGAATTCCATTCCTATAGCACCGCTACCAACTATTACCATGTTTTTAGGTAATTTATTTAATATTAAAGCTTCTCTATAAGTAATAATGTATTTCCCATCTATTGGTAAAGCTGGTATTTGTCTGGCTCTGCTACCAGTAGCAATAATAATATTTTTACCTTCGTAGATTGATGTATTACCTTCCAAATCTTTTACTTCTACTTTGTGATTAGGTAATAATTTTGCAATGCCTCGAACTAAAGAAACTTTATTTTTATTGAAGAGGAATTCTATAGATTTATTCATCATAGTAGCCACATCTCTACTTCTTTGTATTATT
>LFTI01000094.1 GCA_001513285.1 Rikenellaceae bacterium DTU049 | reverse complement strand
TCCACCCTCACAAAGCGGGTCTTCTCCAGCTTCTGTTCCATGAGCCCTATCCAGTGTACATCGAGCTGGCCATCCATCAGGAGTACATCATACCCCTTCTCTCCGGCAGCTTCGATGGGAGCATACTGCTCCTGACTGTTGGTGGTGTAGAGCCAGATGAGCTCTCCGTTCTTGTCTGTCTGGGCACTTGCGGTAAGTGCTTTGTATTCGTCAAGCGTGAAATACTTATTGTCACTGTTTTTCAGCAGGGTGAATTTGGCTGCCCTGTCGTAGAATTTCTCTTCAGAGAGCATGCCGTACTGGACGAAGAGCTTCAGGCTGTCCCACTTCTCTTCGAACTGGCTGCGCTCTTTTTTGAAGAGCTCTTCCAGTTTGTCTGCCACCTTCTTGGTGATATGGTTGGAGATCTTCTTCACATTGTGGTCGCTCTGCAGATAGGAGCGGGAGACGTTCAGTGGTATATCGGGTGAATCGATGACACCATGCAGCAGTGTGAGGAACTCAGGCACAATCCCCTCCACAGAGTCGGTCACGAAGACCTGGTTGCTGTAGAGCTGAATCTTGTTGCGCTGCAGATCGAGATTGCTTTTTATTTTGGGGAAATAGAGAATGCCGGTGAGGTGGAAGGGATAATCCACATTGAGATGAATCCAGAAGAGCGGCTCGTCCGTCATCGACATAGGATAGAGGTCGCGGTAGAACTTCAGGTAATCCTCTTCTTTCAGCCCCGCAGGTTTCTGTTTCCAGAGAGGATTGA
>LFTI01000046.1 GCA_001513285.1 Rikenellaceae bacterium DTU049 | reverse complement strand
TCGTAGAGATTATCAAAGAAGGCTTTGGAGTCTTCCTTACTCATAGCCAGATGTTCATTAATATTATTAACTAAAGTCTTCATAAATATTGATTTTGGGGCAAATATACATAAAAATTTTAATATGATATTAATATCATTAATTATTTTAAACATTTTAAAATGTAAATTGTCAACACCTTATTACTAATAATTTTGCAAAAAATATTTCTATCCTCTTTTCCCCACGCTGCATCTATTGGCACCAGCCTCCAGCCTCGATATGTCTATATTTTCATAACTGCCTCTTTTATTTATTTCTACTATATCATTGTAATTGGGTGGCGGTAATGGCATATTATCCATTATTACATCTATGAATTTATCTTTATTAAAACTTAAGACGTTGACATTTTTAGATATTTCTCCAATTTTATTTATAATTATAGGTTGATCAAATGCTATAGAATTAGAATAATGTGACGGTAATATATTTATATTTTTATCTAATGAAAGTATATATTGTAATGAATCGTATAATAATCCTGCTTTATATATTGTTTCATCTAGGTTGGCTTTCAAATCTGGTCTACCTATGCCATCTACAAAAAGCGTATCACCTGTGAATAGATATTCATTATTTAATAAATATGAAACACTATCCAAGGTATGTCCTGGTGTATGAATGATTTCTATTACTGAATTGCCAAAATATATATTCTCTCTGTCTTTAACTTTTATGTAATCATAATCTACGTGAGCTATATCTATAAATATATGTTTAGCATTGTTGGTTTTTGCCAATTCTAAAGTTCTAGAGATATAATCAGCATGTGTATGGGTATCCATAACGTATTTAATAGTACTATGATTTTTATAAGCTAGAGATGTATATACTTCTGGACTAAGTGAAGCGTCTATTACTACTGCTTCATCCTTTGAAATAATGAGATATGATATGCATCCTTTGGCTACTCTTCTTATTTGAAATATTTTTAAATTTTTTTCTTTGTTTTCTAATAATTTAGTACTATAAGCGAAATTCCATTGTTTCATACCTCCTTTTAGTGAGTATGCTTTATACCCTTTTTCTTGTAAAATATCTGCCCCATCTTTACTTATTAATCCTTCTACGCATACAATAATTATTGGTTTATCTATAGGCAAATCTACATTATCAAAAATATTATCTTCACCCGCTTCTATTTGCTTATAAACGTCTAAATGCTCACTTTCTGGTATATACCATTCATCTCTGTGTTCCTGAGGCCTTATATCTATTATTTTAACTGGTTTATTATTCTCTAATATATTTTGTAATTCTTCTACAGTAATTTCTAAATTTTCCATTTTAATTAATTTTTACAAAATTCATTAAAATTTGATTTGAAAAGCATAAAATGAAAAATATCACTTATATTTATTTCGTGTTAATCTTGATGATTAATCCATATAATTAAAGCTATTAATAAATGTTTAAATTTAGTAATGATATAAGAATTTAAATAAATTACCATTAATGCTTTTTATATTATATATTATGCAAAAAATTAGGAAAATTTAAAATTTTAGAAAATATTTCTATTAAATATTTATAAATAAAGAATTTAAAAATGATAAAATTACTAAATAAATATCATTAATTAATTTAAACAAAAAAATGATAATTTTAAAAAACGCTTTGTCAAATCAGCATTCCCCAAGCGGAGACTTTTCTTTTGTTACTTTTCTTTGTGTAGTTGACCAAGAAAAGTAATTTATTTAAAAAATCAATTATACTCATAAGAAATATAGCTATTACTGAGAATGACCAGTAATAATTAAATGTTTAAATTTAGTAATGATATAAGAATTTAAATAAATTACCATTAATACTTTTTATATTATATATTATGCAAAAAATTAGGAAAATTTAAAATTTTAGAAAATATTTCTATTAAATATTTATAAATAAAGAATTTAAAAATGATAAGATTACTAAATAAATATCATTAATTAATTTAAACAAAAAAATGATAATTTTAAAAAACGCTTTGACAAATACGCATTTCCACAGCGGAAACCTTTCTTTTATTATTTTTCTTTTTGTAGTTGACAAAGAAAAGTAAATTAAGTAGTAAATTATTTAAAATCAATTATACTCATAAGAAATATAGATATTACCGTGAATGACCAGTAATAATTTAGTTATTAATTAAACGCATAATTCAAATTTTTAATTTAAAAAAATATTGTAAATTCGTATGAAATTTCTAATATGGGTAGTAAAATTAAAAAATTTTTGTTTTTTTCTTTTATTTTGATATATCAAATTGCTAATGCTCAATTCTATACGGGGAGTCAATTGAACTTTGGTAAAAATCGAGTTCAATATAGATATGAAAAGATATGGAGTTTAATGAAATTTGATCAATTTGATGTATATTTCTATCAAAAAGGTTATCCTACTGCTGTAAATGTTGCTAGATATGCAGATTCTATTATTTATGTTTTTCAAAATAAATTAAACTATCGATTAAACACTAAGTTGCAATTTTTGGTTTTTAATTCTTTGTCTGACATGAAAAGTAGCAATATCGGAATAGATGATGAGATATTGTATAATGCAGCTGGACAAACTATAATTCAAAGGAATAAAATTTTTTTATATTTTAATGGTAGTTATGCTGATCTTTTCAAACAAGTCAGAGAGGGCATAGCCAAGGTTATGGTAGTCAGATTATTATATGGTGAGTCCTTTGCAGCTAATTTCAAAAATCAAACTTTAGATGCCATTCCTGCTTGGTATATAGATGGATTAGTTTCGTATTTAGCTGAGCCTTGGAGTACAGAAATGGACGATTTTTTAAGAGTTAATATTTTAGATAAAAAATTTAAAAGATTTAATCAATTAGAAGGTGAGCAAGCCAAAATTGCTGGGCATAGCATTTGGCGTTATATGACTGATATTTATGGAGAAAATGTGATTTCTAACCTTATTTATATGACTCGCATTAGCCGCAGTGTGAGTGATGGCATAACGTATACACTCGGCATTAAATATAAGGATTTCATCGATACTTGGTACAACTATTATTCTAAAATGTATAATAATGAAATAACGCAGTGGAACGATTGGCAAAATATTGAAAATCTGAAAATTGCTAAAAAGGATTTGCCTTATAAAGTTTCTATGGATAATAATGGACAATATGCTGTAATCGTATGTGATAGAATGAGTCAAAAAGGCGTTTATCTGGTCTCACTGTCTAATCCTACAAAAAAGAAATTAATCCTTAAACTAGGACCTAAGGTAGAAGAGACTTTTGATGATTCGTATCCATTAGTAGCTTTTCATCCATATGCACCTTTATTTACTTGCTATTTCGAAAACAAAGGACAACGTATGCTTATGCTTTATAATATTGAGGAAGATTCTAAAGAATTTATAAAAATAGAGTCTGTAGATAAGGTTACTTCTATTTCTTATTCTCCTGATGGTCTAAATCTAGTAATGTCTGCTATTAACGAAGGGCAAAGCGATATCTATTTATTCTCTTTTGCGGGCAAAAGTGCTACTAATATTACTAAAGATTATTTTGATGATTATGCTCCCGTTTATATTAATAAAAATCAAATTGCTTTTTTATCTAATAGACCGGATGATACTTTGGCATTTATTCGTAAAACATATAAATATGATTATTTCTCTTGGCGTAACGAACCAGGTAAATATGATGTTTTTATTTATGATAATCGCAAGCCAAATACGTTAATTCGTGCAACGAATACACCTAATGTAAATGAAATCGAAATAATACCTCATACAAAAAATGAATTCATATTTTTAAGTGATAGTAATGGAGTAAATAATTTTTTTATCGCTAATATTGATAGTTCATTGCTTTTAGTAGATACTGTAATGCAATACAAATATTTTGCAAATTATAAACCAATATCCAATTTTAAAAATTCTATTTTAACAGCTTCTATAAATGATAATAAAGCATTGATAATAACTAGAGAAAAAAATAATAAAAATAAATTATCGTTAATTCCTATGGATTTTAATCCTGTAGATACTTTGCCACTTAGTAATTATAAAAAACAACAATTAAGGAAAGCATCAGATCTGTCTAAGTCTAGAAAGATAAAAGATGAAAAACTTTTAGAAATGGATAAGCAAAATTATCAAATCATAGGTGAAGATAATGATTCATTAATAGATATTTATAATTACAAACTAGAGCAGGATACACTGCCAATAAAATCAAGCAAAGAAAAGAATGCCGATAAACGTAAGGTTATAGGATTAACGCAGGATACAAGATCTTTGTCAGATTTTTCTTTACCAAAGATTGAAACTTACGAAACTGGTTATTTTTTAGATCAAGTAACTACTCAATTTGATTTTTCTTATTTAAATGCTTCTTATCAAACTTATACTGGTTATGGACCAATATTTATACAACCTGGTATGAATGCTTTATTTATGCTTAATTTAACAGATTTATTAGAAGATCATAGGATAATATTGGGCACTCATTTGTCTGGTTCATTAGATGAGAATGAATATATCATTAGCTATGAGGATTTATCTCGTCGATTAGATAGACAGGTAGTTTTTCATCGATATAGTTATTATTTAAATGATGAAAATTATTTGAATAAAAATATAATAACAGATTTACACTTTAGAATAAAATACCCTTTTAATCAAGTAGCCGCCATTAGTTTAGATGTTTTTGCTAAATATGATAATATCGCTTATAAATCAATTGATGATGCTGGGCTACTAAAACCTAATGATCATGCATTATGGGGTGGTGGAGTATTGGATTTTACCTTTGATAATACTAGAAATCCAATGATTAATATTTACTATGGCACTAGAGCAAAAATATTTTTTGAATATTATCAGGGGATTATAAATACTAAACTAAACATGTTTAATGTAGGATTTGATTATAGGAATTATACTAAAATATATAGAACTTTAATATGGGCTAATAGAATTGCTGGAGCTACTTCCTTCGGTTCAACAAGATTGATATATATTTTAGGTGGTGTAGATAATTGGCTTTTCCCAAGATATATGTATCAGCCAGTATTAGATCCTAATATGAATTTTTCTTTTCAGACCTTAGCTACTAATCTGAGAGGTATGCCACAAAACATTCGTAATGGTAATTCATTTTTAGTAATAAATTCAGAAATCAGATTTCCAATTTTCAGATTTTTATTTAATAGACCGATAAAATCAGCTTTTCTCAATAGTTTCCAATTAAACTTTTTTGGTGATATAGGCTCAGCATGGATAGGGCTCAATCCATATTCTGATATAAATATTTATGTACCTGAATATTATTATAGTAAACCCATAACAGTAATCATTAATAATCCACGCAATCCATTAGTAGGAGGGCTAGGCATAGGTGCCAGAGCAGAGTTATTAGGTTATTTTATGCGTTTAGACTATGCTTGGGGAATAGAAGAGAAAGGATTTAATTCTCCTAGATTAATATTTTCTATAACAAAAGATTTTTAAGGTTCTATAACGTTTATTGATGGTAAATTATTTAGGTTAATATTTAATTGTCCAATTGTTGTTATTAATCCACAAATGCACACAAATGAGCACAAATAAAAAATTCACCCCGTGAGATATATAGTAAAAGAAACATTAAAAGTAGAATAACTATTTATCTCACGGGGTAAATCCCAAAATCCTTTAATCCCACAAATCCCAGTTCAGACAATAAAATTCTATCATTCTCTGTGTTCTTTGTGCCTTCTTTGAGAACTCTGTGGTTAATATTCAACTGTCCAATGATAAATAGAATTCATTTTTATAAAATTACCCATTTTTAATCTTTAAGAATAACAAATTCTGTCCTTCTATTCATAGCTCTACCTTCTTCAGTATCATTTGTAGCTATAGGAGAGCTTTCTCCAAAACCTTTATATTGTAAACGATTAGCATCTATTCCATTATTCACTAAATAGTTATATACGGCTTTTGCCCTATTCTCGGAGAGAATGAGATTAAATTCGTCGCTACCCACATTATCTGTATGTCCTTCAATACCTATTTGCAATGTTGGATGATCATTCAAAAATACAATGAATTCATCAAGTACTTTTTGTGAGTTAGCTAAGATATCAGCAGAATTAAAAGCAAAATAGATATTGTGTAAGCGATAATGCTTACCAACTTCTATAGGTTGTACTTCCATTTCTAATTTTATCACGGGAGCAGTTATAGAATCTTTAGCAGCCACATAAGTGCTTTGATATACGATATCTTCACCTTTTATTGTAAGCAAATAATCTTCATTTTTTAACAAACTAGCTACATAATCTCCATCTTCATCTACTGGGATAAAAGTTATATGTTTACTTTCCATGCTTTTAATTTGTACAGTAGCTTTGATTGGTTTAGTAGTATCATCTGATTTTAGATTTCCTTTTATTAAAATGACTTCCTCTGGTTTAGCTTCATTATATAATGGAAAATAATAAAAATCCATGCCACCTATAGATTCATTTTTTATATTATTGCTAGAGAAATAGCCATATTTGCCATCTATACTTACAATGAAGCCCATCTCATCATTTTCAGTATTAATGGGATAACCAATATTTTTAACTTCAGGTTTTTCATTATTATCATTTAATTTTACATAGTAAATATCATATCCACCCATGCCAGGATGACCATTAGAGCTGAAATATAATGTACGCGTATCAGTATGGATAAAAGGCGATTTCTCATCACCTGGAGTATTTATAGGCTCTCCTACATTAATAGGCTCAGACCATTCTCCATTTTCATCTTTGAAACTTTTATAAATATCATAACCACCTACACCGCCAGGTCTATTACTAACGAAATACAATTCTTTGCCATCAGCAGTAACTGAGGGCATGCTTTCCCAAGTATCTGGTCTATTTACTCGCTCCAGGGGCACTATATCTGTCCAATATCCTTTAATATTTTTAGAAGAATAAAGATCACAATTGTAATATTGACGAGGACTTGTAACCATTTTGCAAACAGTATAAATTAATTCTTTGTTATTACCAGTAATTGTTGCTCCACCTTCATTTTCATTACGGTTGAATGGATATGGCATTTCTTTCCCATTATCAAAAACATTATCTGCTATTCGATAACTATAATAAAATTTTTCTTGAAAAGCTGGTTCAGATTTATAGCCAGATATTTGGTAGTCTTTAGTTTTCCTAGTATAATAGGCTATTTCATTATCTGGACTTAATGAAACTAAATAATCGTCTAATTGACTACTAATACCCTTAACTATTTTGGGATTAAATGGTACTGGATTATTTATTAGCTCGCATATCTCTTCGCTCCATTTCATCAGCATCTTGGCTTCTGTAAATAAAGTATCAAAATCCCCTTGATATGTTAAAAATTTTTTAAAATAATTTATAGCATCACATTTTTGATTTGTAGTGTATGCCAATTTACCTAAATGAAAATATGCTTCTGGTATCTCATCTGGGCAAGCATCTATTACTTTCTTTAAATATTGCTCTGCTAAAGTAAAATTATTATCTGGTTTATAAATATATGTTAATGCTAAATAATAGTTAACGATAGGATATTCCACTTTATCATTAAGTGATCGCAATATATCTGTCGCTTCACTGAAATATATTTTTTGAGATTCCACATATTTGCTATTAATGCCATGATTGATCTTTTCTATAGCTATTTGTAATTGTTCTTGATGTTTACTCTTAGTAATGCTTAAACAATTATTTTCTTGGCAATATATGTGAATGCTAAAAAATAAACAAATAAATAAAATAAATAACCGTTTCATTTTTTTACAACTTTTATTATACTAAACTACAATGCAAATATAATATAAAAATCTTATGTAATCATATTTTATTATGATTATAACCTNNTCACTAATATTTGTGGGTAAATTCATAACTATATTATCTCTGCTAATATTAATCGAATTAGATAATAATAATTTGCCAGTGAGATCTAAAAGAGTTATATTGTAATCGCCTAATGGCAAACCCGATAAATAAATAGTTCCATTAGTAGGATTAGGATAAATCATTAAATTCGCAATGATATTCTCTGATATTAATGAGCAATCATCTATGGTGATATTTACTGTATCAGTAGTATAGCAGTCATATTGATTATAACCATAAACAATGTATTGATATGTACCAAAATCTGGAACTTTAGTAGAATCTATTATAATAAAAGCAGATGTGTCATTAATTGGTTGCCATACGTAGTAAAGGGCATTACCATTTACATACAATATTACATGCTCATCCCAGCAAATTGTTGTATCATGAAAAATTGCTTCAACAACTGGATAACCATAACTTTTTATTATGAAATTCACAGTATCATTATCTGGGTTAATATCTTGACTGTAATAGATAGATGCTTTTATATTATAATTATGCGGTGACAATGATAGATCTAATATATTATTAGTGGAGTATATCATACTTTCATTAGATAATAATTGCTGAGAAAGAATAAAGTTTTCAGTAAAAGCAAATTGATTGTCTTGCCATACTGAGAGTGTCATAGGTGTGCCAGCATTAATATTTAATGTGGAATAATTTTTTATTCTAATAATAAGATTAGTATCCATTAATTGACAATCTGAAACAGGATATAGTATGCTATCTATTGTAATATCAGCACCTATCTTGTTATATATCTGAAAATCATCTATTGCCCATCCGTCGCCAGTTTCTGTATTTGAGCTAGCAAATACAAATCTAAATCTCACTTTATTTTGTCCACTGAGAGAAAATAGATTATGACGACTCATAATCCATCCATTTGTATTAGTGCTAAAGCCAATGCCATTGCTAATATTATTTAATGAGTCTATACTAGAAGAGTTGTACCAATTCAAAGTATCTCCTTCATTGCCAAAATTTAACCAATTATTCCCATTATCAATAGAGTACTGCATTACGCCACCACTTGTTGGATTATTTACATTCAAATACTGATAAAATTCTATAACAGGATGTGTGATTTGACTTAAATCGAAACATGGTGAAATCAACATTGATACAGTATCTAAATCGCCAGGAATAAATAGTGCATGGTTCCCACTATGTGCAGCATTTATTATAGAGCCGCTGGGAGTATATGACCAGTTACCATCATTTATCCAAATATTAGTATCAGTTTCAAAATCATCAGTATAAGGGTAAGAATTTACAAATAAACTATTATAAAATGTTTTTTCTACATAATTATCTGAAATAATGCTATCATTATCTAAAATTATTTCTGCTGCTACTTCGTGAAGTCCCAGATTACTAAAGTCAAAAGTTACATTAGAGGTAAATAAAATAGTGTCATGAGAATCGATAAACGGAATAGTATCCATCTGCCAAGTGGCACCGCTGTCATTAGAGAACCTAATCGGTATATTATACTGAATTACAGTACCATTATTAAAAGCTTTTACAGTTATAGGCACATCATTACTGAGACCACAGTCATTATTGGGATATACAATGTCAACTAATCCTACATTTTTACCTCTTTCTATTATTTTAATATTGTCAAAAGCTATCCCTTCGAAATTATTATTAATCATATTAGAAGCAAAATTTATTCTAAAAGTTACTTGAGAATTGCCAGCAGTAGGTAACAAAGAATGATACATAGTGATATATCCACCACTACCAAAAGTTGCATTACCAGACCATCCAGGAGTATTTAGACTATTTATGTTTGTCATATTATACCAGTTGGCATCACCGAAATTGCCCACAGTGTGCCATGTATTTCC
>LFTI01000089.1 GCA_001513285.1 Rikenellaceae bacterium DTU049 | reverse complement strand
GTGATAGCTATAAATTGTACATCTTCATTATGAGATGGTATCTGAAAAGTAAGTTGAACATTAGGTCTATTATAAGTTCTATCACTAGCTGTTGGTGGGGAAGCTGGATTTGGATTATTAGAATCGTTATAATAATATATTGCTTGATAATTTGATGTAGATGTATAACGCCAATATGCATAATTAGGATAAGAAGTGTATCCAGGAACATTCTCATCCACTGCTATCACAATATTATCACCATTCCATGTAAATGGTGTAGTTAATGTAATAGTTACCCAACTATTAGAGCTCCAAGTAATAGAACCACTATATACTTGTGTCATTTGTGTAACTGGCACCCAATCAGAAGTACTGGAAAAAGAACTTTTAGTAGTATTACCCATATAAATAGTCCATGTATCTGCATTTGTCAACTGACCACTGCTTAAATAAAATTTTATTTTAGTTATCTGGCCACCTGGATTCCCTCCAGCAGCTGTTATCTCTGCAGCTGTATATATTTGCTGTGTATAATTGTAATTATAATAAGAATGAACAGGATTAAAATTAGTAGTACTTGTACCAGTACCTATAGTAATATCCTGCATTAGAACACGTTTAGTAAAAAACCATTTAGATAATGTAGCTACATTATGAGCAGAAGAGTTATCTATTGCCTTTATAGTATAATCTATATGAGTATTGTATGCTTGTGCCGGGATAGTAGCTTCATATGTAGAACCACTAGTATTTGTCATTTCTACACTATCAGTAGTACTATT
>LFTI01000012.1 GCA_001513285.1 Rikenellaceae bacterium DTU049 | reverse complement strand
CGGGCTGTTTCTGGGGTACGGAATACTTCTTCATGAAAGCTCCGGGAGTGAAACAAACCAGCGTGGGTTTTATGGGAGGTCATGTGGAGAAGCCCACCTACGAGCAGGTGTGTCAGAAGAATACAGGCCATCTGGAGACCACTGAGGTGATGTTCGACCCTGCGGTGACATCCTACGAAGAGATGGTGAAACTGTTCTTTGAAACGCACGATTTCACGCAAACCAACGGCCAGGGTCCTGACATCGGTCCGCAATACCTCTCCTGCATTTTTTACAGCAGTGCTGCAGAAAAGGAGATCGCTGTAAAGTATATCAATATTTTAACAGGAAAAGGGTACAGCGTTGCAACCATGTTGAAGCCTGCATCCACTTTCTGGGAGGCAGAGAACTATCACCAGCAGTATTATGAATACAAGGGGACGAAACCTTACTGTCACAAATATACGAAAATTTTTTAAAAATACGAAAGCAGGCTTTCCAATAAATAAACAGATGATTTTGAAAACTTTTCGAATGCTCGTATGTTTTATTAGTATCGTTTAAAGATAAAAAATTATGTACGTTTAATCAAAAAAAAGGAAAATTATGAAAGTATTTCGTTTTGTTTCATTGTTTACCCTGATTCTGGCACTCGGAATTGGTACAACATCGTGTAAGAAAGTGAATGATGCAGACCTGCAGAAGGCTGCACAGGAGACATTGGCTGCTAATCCGGATTTAGCAGGCGTGATGGTCACAGTACAGGATCAGGTGGCAACCCTGTCTGGTGTTGTAATGGATGATGCCACAAAGGCATACGCTGAAAGCACTGTTGCCGGCATGGAAAATGTGAAATCAGTAGTTAATCAACTCGAGGTTGTTCCTCCCGCTCCCGATTTCTCAGCGCTTGATGCGACTATCAATGCGGCACTGGCTGATGCACTCAAGGATCACGCAACAGTGGTTGCCCAGGTGAAGGATGGTGTGATCACACTCACAGGTGAAATCAGAGAAAGAGATCTTCCCACCCTTATGCAGAAGTTAAATGCTTTAAACCCTGAACAGATCGTTAATAACCTGACGGTAAAATAATTTGATTATGGCATTAGTAGACAAATACAAAGAACTGGTTGATCTCGCCAGACAAAACAATGTTTTGGTGAATGAATCGGGTAACGTACTTAAACTGGATGGTGTTGTTCCATCAGCCAGCATAAAGGACAAGATGTGGGAGATTTATCAGAGGATAGATCCGCAGTTTAAAAGCAACGATGTACTGCTGAATGTAAAAACAGCGGTATCTGACAGTGGAAAAGTGAAAGTGGTGACAAGAGAAAGCCGCCTGAACATCCGCAAAGGCCCCGGAACAGACCAGCCTATCGTGGGTAAGGCTGAGAAGGGTGACATCATCTCACTGATCAGCAAAGCCAACGACCTGTGGTGGCTTGTACGAGACAATGATGGTGAAGAGGGATACTGCTACGCGCAATACCTTGAACCGGTACAGTAACACAACCAAATCAGATCTTTACGATACGCAAAAAGGTTGCCATCTGGCAACCTTTTTTTGTGCGATAGAAAGGACGATCAATCCCTGCCCTATGGTCAATCGAATGTGAACCGGGTATCCATCTTAATGGTCAGTATTACTGGTGTGGACAGTTGATGTGTGGATGTATAAGATAACACGAGCGATGAGGATCCTTTTCTGTTGATCTCATCCATTACTGTCTGCAGGAATGTCAGCTGAGTTAATTCCATGAGTTTATCATTTGCAGTGATCGTGGGTAATACAATTTTCTTTTTCGAATCACTTTTCAAAGATAATGTGACGTTCGTCAGCTCTACCTCCTGTGCAGTGGTAATACCTGAAATCTGAATAAAAGAGGATGTCTGCACAAGAGCTGCATTCACATATTTCACATACTCACTGATTGCCGTAAAATCACTCATGGCAATTGAAACTTCACTTGTCGTGTTAGCACCTGCTGCAGCAAGCATTGTAAATGATTTCGTAACCGACGCTGTCTGTGATGCCGGCAGGTCATCGGGCTTGTCACTGCCGCAGGCGATAAAGAGTATGGCGGTGGTGAATACTATAAGAATGGAGAATAATTTTTTCATAAGATTGTCGTTTAAATTTATAGTTATCTGTCTGGTTCTGTTTTTATCTTCTATTGTAACAAATATATCATATAGGATGTTCAATGCATAAAAGTAAGGAGTAAAAAAACATAATTTGCCCAATAATGACACAGTACCAATAATGAAACTGCGTTACCCCAACAAAAGAAAGCCCCCGGGATGACTCCCGGGGGCTTCTTATAAAGAAC
>LFTI01000014.1 GCA_001513285.1 Rikenellaceae bacterium DTU049 | reverse complement strand
ATAGGAATAATAATCTTTGTTATATCTTTTATACCCGTATTTGGAGGCCTGTCTGGTCAGTTCTACGATGCTGAAGCAACAGGTATTGCAGAAGACACATTTCGCCCTAGAATAAAGGAAGTGTCTAAAACAATGGCCTTAACTTACGTGGCACTTACACTAACGGGCTTTCTGTTTCTTTGGGCAGGCCCCATGGATGCCTTTGAAGCTGCTTGCCACTCATTTTCATCAATCTCCACCGGAGGGTTCTCTACCAGACAATTGAGTGTAGCATCATTTAACTCTCCATATATAGAATATGTAATTACTCTACTGATGTTTTTTGGTGGCACCAACTTCCTACTCATCTCTGCATTATTTGCCAAATTATCACCATCAATCTTCAAGAACGAAGAGTTTCGTTGGTATGTCTCTCTTATTTTAGTGTTTACAGTTGTCATTTCAGTTGCATTGCTAGCCACAGGACAAATGTCACACATAGAAGAAACATTCAGAACAGTTTTGTTTCAGGTAGTTGCAGCTATAACCACAACGGGGTTTGCTACAGATAATTTTCTTTCGTGGGGACCATTTTACTGGATGCTATTTCTTGTAATGATTCTTTTCTGCGGTTGCGAAGGCTCAACCTCGGGTGGTATGAAAATATCACGATTAATAGTACTTTCCAAAAACTCACTCCTTGTATTCAAACGCCAGGTTCATCCCGATGCACTCTACATGGTAAAAATGAACAAGAAAGTAATTTCAAATGACACTATTGCTAAAGTTATAGCATTTGTTTTTTTATATCTTGTGCTTACAGTTTTTAGTGCAGCCGTTTTAAGCCTATCAGGTATGACTTTTGATGAGTCGATAAGCGTTGCCCTCTCATCAATAAGCAACTACGGGTTTGGACTAGGGTCATACGGACCCGTAGGTACTTTTGAATCTACCACAATATTCTCTAAATACTTCCTCAGCTTTTTAATGCTAGTT
>LFTI01000034.1 GCA_001513285.1 Rikenellaceae bacterium DTU049 | reverse complement strand
GATTAATTCTATGATATCATCCATTATAAAAAACAATGAAGACTTATAAAAAATGATTTGTCCTCAATAAAAAATTAAAAATAATTATTTTTTCTTACCTTTGAATTCATCAGAAACTGTTAATTTTTTTCGCCCTTTTTGTCTGCGACGAGCTAAAACTTTTCGTCCATCTTTTGATGACATTCTTTCTCTAAAACCGTGTTTATTTCTACGTTTCCTTCTAGATGGTTGATATGTTCTTTTCATAATTCATTAGATTTTAATTTGCAAAATTAAATAAAAATTTTCAATAAAAATTAAAGAATATTTAAAAAGAGTAGGAAATAGTGGTTCTATAACGTTTTATATAGGTTAATAATAAAAAGAGTAATTTTATAAGATTGAATTTTATTTATTATTAAACAGTTGAATATCAACCACAAAGTTCTCAAAGAAGGTTCAAAGAACATAGATTAAAATGTCTAAACTGGGATTTTTGTGATTAAAAGATTTTAGGATTTTATTTTTCAGGGCTAAAGCCCACTTTTCTCTTTTTTTTTGTAATACCCTGACCTAAAGGTCAGGGTTAATTTTTTATTTGTACTCATTTGTGTGCATTTGTGGACAATAAATAACAACTCGTAATGACTATAATTTCATCCACAGATTTACACAAATTAACTCTGATGATTTAGTTGTATTTGTGCTCATTTGTGCGCATTTGTGGACTAATTTACAACTATTATCTTTCTAAACTTATCAACTCATCAACCCCCCCCTCCCACTCTCCTAGTCTCCCCCGTCTCCCATCACTCTCATTTGTGTGCATTTGTGGATTAATAACTACAATTGGACAGTTAAAATAATTTACCCACAATTAATGTTATAGAACCATATTTACACATTTTTTAAACTCATTTCCTCCCCCTACTTTCATCTTAATTTTTTTAATTAATTTTATCTTAATTTATTTTTTATGTTAAAATCTGATTTATCTCGTATCTTTGTAGCTATCCCATTAATGAATGAGCTAGACAATATTCCTATTTTATTAGATCAGTTAATTAATCAATCTTTACGTCCTGTTATAATTTCTTTTTGCATTAATCAACCAGAGTCGTGGAGAAAATCACCTGATAAAAAGGAAATAATTTTAAACAATAGAAAAACTTTGCTTTATTTAAATAAAGTTTCAGCTTCATTTCCTATACCTATTATAGTGTTGGATCACACTTCGCCTGGCAATGGATTTCATTCTAATGTTGGTTGTGTGGGATTAGCACGTAAGCTTTGTATTGATTCTTTTTTATCATTTACTAATAGTAATGATATTATTGTAAATATGGATGCTGACACTTATTATCCTGATAATTATTTTGAAAATATTATAGATATTTACAATCAATTACCTTTATTGAGCGGTGTTTGTGCACCATATTATCATAAAATTGATAATTTGCCAGAAGATAAAGCAAGGCTAATGCTTCGTTATGAGATTTTTTTACATTATTATACTTTGCAACTACTTTTAATAAAATCGCCATATGCATATATGCCTATTGGATCTGCAATGAGTTTCAGAGTAGAAGCTTATAAAAAAGCAAGTGGTTTCAAAGTAAAAGATGCGGGCGAAGATTTTTATACTATGCAGCAAATTAGAAAAATTGGAATTATAAACTCTTGGTTAGATAATACCATTTATCCTGCTGCTCGTATATCTGATAGAGTAGTATTTGGTACTGGGCCAGCTATAAGTTTGAATTTAAAAAATCAAATTAAAAAATATCCTTTTTATCCAACATATTTATTTAAAAAAATTGAATCTTATTATCAAATTTTAGAACATAGTAAAACTACTGATGATATTATTAAAAATTTAAAAGAGATCATTCCTAAAGAAATTATTTTGAAAATTTATAAAAATCATCCACAGCGAGATAAATTCGTTCATGCTATTCATGAATATTTTGATGCTTTTCATATTTTAAAATTTCTAAATAATAATTATTCTGTTGACATAAATAATGATTTTGAATATTTTAAAAATTTTTATCAAGAATTATTTAAAAAAGATATAACTTATAAAAATTGGCAAGAGATATCTATTGATGAATTAAATCTTATAAGGGATGATTTATATAATTATGAGTTAAATTTACACAGAGATAAACTAAATTTTTTATTAATGAATAAAACAGATAAAAAATTATGGAAATATTTAAAAATGTTTTAAAAATTCTAAAATACAATTTTTAAAATAATTTTATTTGTAAATATTCAAATAGAAAAAAATAGATAAAATTCTCAATATTATCCACAAAATTATTAATAAATGACTTTATTAATAAAATTTAATTAAATTATTGTAAATTTTTAATTAGAACAAGAAAAACCTTGAGTTTCACATTCTATAATTATAACTTTAGCTGAACTACATCCAGAACCACCACTAATTCCTACCTGTTGAAATTCATGTTCACCAGCAGGCAATGAAATAATTTCTGATTCTCCAGGATCCAAAGTACCATAATTAACACCATCAATCATAATTCTCTGAACTGTATTAATGGATTTATTTGTTAATTTTAAATCTCCTTTCCCTCCGCAATCACTTTTGCATGATAACATTATTGTTAAAATAGAGAAAGTTAAAATTAATGAAGAAATTGATAATAATTTTTTCATAGCAATAAAATTTGATTTTGTTTTAACAAAAGTAAAATATTAAATTTATATAAACAAATAATTTATAATAAATCTAAAATTTCGTTATATCTAAGATTTTCTATGACAAACTCAGCTCTAGTAGCAGTATTCTCACCCATATAAAAGTCTAGTAATTTATCAATTTTTATTTCAGAATTATAAACTATGGGTTCTAATCTAATATTTTTACCTATTAATTGTCTAAATTCATCTGGAGATATTTCTCCTAATCCTTTAAATCTTGTTATTTCGCTACTACTACCTAGTTGATTAAGTGCTTTTTGTTTTTCTGTGTCACTGTAGCAATAAATAGTTTTTTGTTTATTTCTCACTCTGAATAATGGTGTTTGTAATACATATAGATGTCCAGCTTTTATTAAATCTGGATAAAACTTTAAGAAAAACGTAAGAAGAAGCAATCTGATATGTTTACCATCCTCATCGGCATCAGTAGCTATTATCACATTATTATATCTTAAATTGTCAAGTCCATTATCAATATTAAGAGCAGCTATCAGAAGAGCAAATTCTTCATTAGTAAAAATAGATTTTTTGGAAGCTTTATGAACATTTAGAGGTTTACCTTTTAAGCTAAAAACTGCTTGAATATTAGCATCACGAGCTTTAGTAATGCTACCACTAGCAGAGTCTCCTTCTGTGATGAAAATCGAAGTTTCTAGTCTACGTTCATGATTTGTATTAAAATGTATTTTACAATCACGTAATTTTTTGTTATGCAAACTAGCTTTTTTCAGCACTTCACGAGATACTTTTTTTATATTATTAATGTCTTTTCTTTGTTTTTCGTTAAAAAGTATTTTTTCTTGAATTGCTTTTGCAATATCAGGACGGCGATGTAGTTCATTATCTAAATTTTTCTTTAGCACCTCTCCTATATATGATCTAATAGATTTGCCATTAGGTACCATATACATAGAACCTAGTTTGGTTTTAGTTTGTGATTCAAAAACAGGTTCATGAATTCTAATGGAGAGAGTAGCTAAAAGTCCATTACGTATATCTGATGCATCATAGTTTTTATTATAGAAATTCCTAATAGTTTCTACATAAGCTTCTCTGAAAGCTTGTACATGTGTACCACCTTGTACAGTATATTGCCCATTGACATATGAAAAAGTTTCTTCATTAGCATCACCCATAGCATATGTGAAAGCAAATTCGAAGTCTTCGTCCTCAATATGAATGATATCAAACATTACCTCACTAGAAATTCTTTTTTGTAATAAGTCTATAATTCCATTTTCACTATAAAATTCTTTGTCATTATAAATTATTTTCAATTTTTTATTAAGGCAAACGTAGTTCCATAGCATATCTTCTATAAACTCATCATGGAATTCATATTGACCAAAAATTACTTCATCAGGTATAAACTGCACTAAAGTACCATTAGCCTCATCAGAATCAAAATTTCTTGTAGTTTGCAAAACACCTTTAGAAAATATAGCTTCTACAGCTTTGTGATCTCTATATGATACAACTCTATAATATTGAGAAAGAGCATTTACAGCTTTAGCTCCAACTCCATTGAGACCAACAGTTTTTTTGAAAGCTACGCTATCATATTTAGCACCTGTATTAATTTTAGATACTACATCTACAACTTTGCCTAGTGGTATTCCTCTACCATAATCTCTCACACTAACTAAATTATCTTTGAGCGAAATTTCTATTTTGCTATATTTCACCATTAGAAATTCATCAATAGAATTATCAATAGTTTCTTTTAATAAAACATAGATACCATCATCTCTAGAGCTACCATTGCCTACTTTTCCTATATACATGCCTGGGCGCGTACGTACATGTTCGTTCCACGATAAAGATATTATGTGTTCTTCAGTATATTTAGCATTCATTTTTATATTTAGTTTATATTTATTACAAAATTACTAAAATTTATTGAAGCTAATTGCAATCAACCATTATAAAATTTAGAAATTTAAATAGGGGTTTAGATAATAAAGTATTTTTCAACATTTTGTATTAAAAGAATACTTATACAATAATTCGTAAGCTCTAGCAATACCGCATTGGGAAATGATTTGTAATAAAACAAGCAAGCCGCGTTGGAGAAACGATTTTGTAGGGGGTTAAATTTTAAACCCATCAAATCATTTCCCCAGCGGAAACCTTTCTTTCGTTACTTTTCTTTGTGTGGTTGACAAAGAAAAGTAAATTAAGTAGAAATTTATTTAAAAATCAATTATACTTATAAGAAATATAGTTATTACAGTGAATGAACTAATAATAATTTAGTTATTACTTAAATGCCTAATTCAATTTTCGTTTTCAAAATGTTTAAAATAGTTAATGATATTAATGGTTCATATCTTTCTCTCACCACCCTTTTACTCTTTCTTAAAACATCTATTCAATTCTTAAATTTTCTATATGTTCTATCTCTGGGGCTGTTAGGTATGAATATTGAATTAAAATTGCATCAAATCGTATATTACCTTCCCAATTTATTTCTTTTATATAGTGATCTGCAAAAGTATTCATAGCATTTAATTTATTAGTATTTATGCTATCTATAACAGGTTTTTCTTTGCTTGCTTTTCTAGTTTTTACTTCTACGAAAACCAACCAGTCATCTTTTTGTACTATTAAATCTATTTCGTACCGCTTCCATCTGATATTTTGTGTAATAATTTTATATCCTTTTTTTAGTAAGTATTGTCTAGCTATATCTTCTCCCAAATTCCCAATATTCTTTTTAGGATTTTCAGTCATTATTTTTATTTTTCAATGATAAAAACCATAATTCTAATGACTCATATGATTGAGCACCAATGAATTTTTCTTTTCCATTAGCCACTAAAGTGGGAACTGAATTTACATTATATTTTCTGGCTAATGCCAAATCTGCTAATACTAATTCTCTAGTATTTTCATTTTTGTAATCGCTATACCACTTATCTATATCTAACCCGATATCTTTTGCACATTGCGCTAGTACTTCATCATCATTAATGTTTAGGCATTCAGTTAAGTGAGCTTTTTGCAGTCTGTCCATCATTTCTCCAAATTTTTCATTACCACCTTGTAGTTCTGCAGCTTTACATGCTAAAAGTCCAGGCATTGAATATGGATAATCAAAATCTCTTGTTTCCATTAGTTCCGCATTTATCCTATGTTCTGGATCATTTTCATTTGCAGCTCTCCAATGTTCTAAAATTTCTTGTTTGGCAGCATCTTTGGAACCAAACATATATTCTAAAGATCTCTCAGATGGTGCTAATGCAAAGGCTCTATGTATTAACACTATTTCATTAGGATATCTTTCTATTAATTTCTTTATTCTGGGTGCGAGAACATAGCACCATGCACAGAGTACATCATGAAAAAATTCAATTTGTATTTTATTATTATTCATCATATATTTTTTTTAAATTCCAAAAGCAAATCCTGATATTTTAGCCCCCAATAAATAATTTGAATAAACTTGAGTGGCTTTGTCATTATACCCTGCACCTGCACATACAAAAAGTGGAGCTAAATGTTCACTGCTTGGATGGCTAATAGTGGCTGAAGGAGCTTTATACCAATTTATTAATTCTTTCTCTCTTTCTTCTTTATTGCTAAATATAATTGTTTGTTTTAACCAAGTATCAAATTCTTCTGAAACTTTTTTTAAGTTGGTATCATTAACAAAAAAAGTTTTTATATTATGATAGCTCATACCAGATCCTATAATTAAAATTCCATCTTCTCTGAGTGGTTCTAAAGCTTTGCCAATGTTTATATGTAGTTGTGGATCTAACTTTTTTACCAAAGAAAGTTGTATAATTGGTATTTCTGGATTAGGAAACGCTACCATTAATGGCACAAAAACACCGTGATCATAACCTCTTTTATTTTCTCTTGCAGTTGTGATGCCATTATTATTTAATAGATATTCTACTTTTTCAGCTAGAAATGGATCACCGTGTGCAGGCCATGTGAGATGATATGTATAATCAGGGAAGCCATAATAGTCATATAATAAGCCTGGGTTTTCAGAAAAATTAATTGTTGGCACTTTCTCCTCCCAATGAGCAGAGATCACTAATATTGCTTTTATTTTATTACTATATTCTTCTCCTAAATTTTTTAGAAAATTTTTTAAATATTCTAAATCCTCTGGATCACCCATTGGTTCATCTAAAACATGCCATGGTCCTCCACCATGAGGTATATAATAAACTGGTAATTTACCATTCATATTAAAAAATTATTTTCTAATATTTTTAAGTGCAGTTGACCATAAAATTAATTGATCTAGCATTGTGTTTAATGTTCTTTCTTGTACAGGATTTGGTTTGAAAGTTGAAAAATTTTCAAAATCAGTAAATATAGATAAGGTAACATTAGTTCGTACATCTGCTATTTGAAACTCTGCCATTATTTGACGTAATTGTTCTACAGCTCTCACTCCACCAGTAGATCCATAGCTTACAAATCCTGCTGCTTTATTATTCCACTCTTGATAGATGAAATCTAATGCGTTTTTCAGTACTCCTGGCAAAGAGTGGTTGTATTCGGGAGTAACAAATATGTATCCATCTAAACTTTCAATTTTTTCTGACCATCTTTTTGTGTATTCATGCTCATATTTATGTGTAGATGGTGGCAATGGCTCATCGAATATTGGTAGATTGTAATCTCGTAAATCTATTATTTCAAATTCTACTTCAGCTCTTTTACTAGCTATTTCATAAACCCATTTTGCCACTTGGTCTGAGTGTCTATTTGGACGAGTACTGCCCATTATTATTCCAATTTTTAACATAATTAATTCCTTTTTTAACAAAATTAATATATTTTAATTATTCTATTGTTTAAAATGATTAATATCAAGGTTTGAGTTATTAATGTTTTTTTTATATATGTTTATCATAATGCATTTTTTTAAATCTTTAATATCTAAAAAAAAATATCGAAATTTGCAAATTATTATTATTTTTATGAAATATAAATCTCGTCCTTTACCTCGTGGTTTTATACTTTTAGCAGACGTTATTATTATCGCCTTCACATATTTTTTTAGTTATTTTCTCAGGTTTAATTTTAAAATACCTATATCAGAGCAGCACTCATTATATATAGGTTTAATAATTGTTATTGTAATTAAAACTATTTATTTCTTGTCATTTGGTACATATAAGCATTTAATAAGGTTTGTGAGTGCTAGTGATGCAATGAAAATGTTTTTTAGCCTAGTACTGAGTGTAATTACGATAGCTATTTTAAACTTTACTGTTTATGGTGCTTTTGGTATCCCTTATTTTGTCCCTTTTTCTATATTAATAATAGATTTTGTATTTAGTGTATTTTTTTTAATAGGTTATCGTATAGCTATTAAAGTATTATTTTTCGAATTTTTTAATAATCAAAGAGATAAATCTAATGTAATTATTTATGGTGCTGGTAGAGATGGTAGTTTAGTGAAACAAGTCCTAGAAAGAGATAGAGGTACTAAATATAAAGTGTTAGCATTTATTGATGAGGATCCATATAAGCAGGGTAAGCAATTAGAGGGTATTCCTATTTATTCTCCTGATAGGTTAGAGGAGTTTCTTCGTAGTCATACAGTAGCACATTTGATTATTGCTATTCAACATATTTCACCTGCTAAAAAAGCTTCTCTCACAGAGCTATGTTTGAAGTATAATACTAAAGTTCTCGTAGTTCCACCAGTAAGCAAATGGATTAATGGTGAGCTATCTTTTAAACAGATTAGAAAAATTAAAATAGAAGATATTCTACAACGCGAAGAGATTAACATTGATGAGTCTGATATTCTACAAACATTAAATAATAAAACAATTTTGATAACTGGTGCAGCTGGTAGTATAGGTAGTGAGTTAGTAAAACAATGTATACGTTTTAATCCTTTACAAATAATATGTTTCGATATTGCTGAGACTCCTTTGCATAATTTAAAGTTAAATTTAAGTAATGAATTCACTATAGAGCAGTTTAATAGCTTACATTTTATTTTAGGTGATATTACTAATCTGCAAGATATAGAGCCTGTATTTGATGAATATAAACCACAGATAGTATTCCATGCAGCAGCTTATAAGCATGTACCTATTTTAGAATATTTCCCTAAAAAAGCTATAGATATTAATGTAGCTGGTACTTATCAATTGGCTAATTTAGCTATTAAATACAAGGTAGAAAAATTTATTTTCATTTCTACTGATAAAGCTGTAAATCCTAGTAATGTTATGGGGGCAAGTAAACGAATGGCAGAGCTTTTGGTAAAATATTTGAATAATAATTCTACTTTTACTCGTTTCATTACTACTCGTTTTGGTAATGTTTTAGGTAGCAATGGTTCTGTTTTGGAAATTTTTAAACAACAAATAGAAAATGGAGGTCCTATTACAGTTACACATCCTGATGTTACTCGCTTTTTTATGACTATTCCTGAAGCTTGTCGTTTGGTTCTAGAAGCTGCTAGCATTGGCAAGGGTGGAGAAATTTTCTTGTTTAATATGGGCGAGAGAATAAAAATTCTGGATGTGGCTAAAACTCTTATTCAACTCAGCGGACTTACTCTTGGCAAAGATATTCAAATTAAGTTTACAGGACTTCGCCCAGGTGAAAAAATGACTGAAGAGCTATTAACTGATTATTCTAAAGATTTGGTAACTAAAAATAAAAATGTTTTGATTTCTTCTGAAAATATTTATGATCTAGATGAAAAAGTAAAGATGATTTTTAGCTTATTACAATCTTATAATCAATTAAATAATGATGATTTAGTGAAAAATATTCAAAAAATTTTACCAGAATATAAAAGTATGAATAGTTTTTATTCTATTTCTTAGAGTTAATCAATGTTTTTTAATAATTATATATGAAAATTTATTATTTTTATTCTCCCGAAAATTTAGCCTATATCGCAGTACAATCTACCAAATTAACAATTAAAAGTATAAATAAACTTTTATGGTTATTTGGTGATGATTCATTATATATTGACTCTGATGTTTTAAAAGGTGATTTTATCTGTACTTATCCAGAATTGATAACACCATGGTGCACTAATGCTGTAGAGATAGCTAAAAATATTGGAATAAATTCTATTACTAGGATGGAATTATTAATCCCATATAATAAGTCTAAACATATTTATTATGATACTATGATACAAACTATCATTTCTAATCCTGACCAAAATATATTTAAAATTAAAAGACAAAAAGAAACAATAAAATTAATTGATGATATTGAAAAATATAATATAGAGGCTGGCTTAGCATTATCTAAATATGAGATAAATTATTTAAAAGACGTTAGTAAATCATTAGGTAGGCAACTAACAGATAGCGAAGTGTATGGCTTTGCACAAGTGAACTCCGAACATTGCAGACATAAAATCTTTAATGGTATTTTTATAATTGATGGTGTAGAAAAAAAACAATCTCTTTTTGATTTGATAAAATCTACTACTAAAGCTAATCCAGGTAGAGTGATTTCTGCATATAGTGATAATGTAGCATTTATTGAAGTTGGCAAAGCTAAAATTTTTACTCCTTTACGTGGTGATGTGCCGTCATCATTTATCGAATATGATGAGGATATTGTTTATTCGCTAAAAGCAGAAACACATAATTTCCCGACAACAGTAGAACCATTCTATGGTGCAGCTACCGGTAGTGGGGGAGAAATTAGGGATAGAATGGCCGGAGGTATTGGTAGTATTCCTTTAGTAGGTACTGCTGTTTATATGGTTGCTGACACTAAAGATTATATTGATGAAAAGAAAGTTAATCAACATGATAAAGGTCGTTTCCTATATCATAATCCTGTGGATATACTGATAAAGGCTTCTAATGGAGCTTCAGATTTTGGTAATAAATTTGGTCAACCTCTTATTTGTGGCAGCTTATATACTTTTGAACAAAAAATTAATAATAAATTAATTGCTTATGATAAAATAATAATGCTAGCTGGTGGTATAGGTTATGCTCTCAAAAAATATGCTCACAAAAAGACAGTTCGTCCCGGACAATCTGTAATAATGATGGGTGGAGATAATTACAGAATAGGTATGGGCGGTGGTGCTGTATCTTCGGTAGCTACTGGGAAATATGAAAATAATATTGAGAGAAATGCTGTGCAACGTGCTAATCCTGAAATGCAAAAACGTGTTTTTAATGTTATTCGAGCTCTATCAGAGAATAATGCTAATCCTATCATTTCTATTCATGATCATGGTGCTGGTGGTCATCTAAATTGCTTCGCCGAATTATTGAATCCTATTGGTGGCGAAATAAATATTGATGCATTACCATTAGGTGACCCATCTCTCTCTGATAAGGAAATTATCTGTAATGAATCTCAAGAAAGAATGGGCTTAGTCGTAGATAATGGTAATTTTGAAAAAATTGAAAAAATAGCTCTTCGTGAACGTGCTCCTATTTATAAAGTAGGGAAAATATATCCCACTCAATCTATATGTTTCATCGGAAAAGATAATAGAAAACCTTTTGATTTGAAATTTGATTTTCTCTTTGGCAAAACTCCTAAAACTATTATTAGAGACAATTCTATCAAATCTGAATTCATTAATCCTAAATATAATCTTAAAAATTTTGAGATCTATTTAGAAAAAGTACTATCTAATGAAGCTGTAGCTTGTAAAGATTGGTTGACAAATAAAGTGGATAGAAGCGTTACTGGTAGGGTGGCTCTGCAACAAACTTGTGGTAAAATACAATTACCACTAAACAATTTAGGAATCACTGCATTAGATTATTCGAGTAAAACGGGGATAGCTTTTAGCATAGGACATGCTCCTAATGTGGCTATCATAGATTCTGCTAAGGCTAGTAGACTATCTGTGGCAGAAGCTTTAACTAATATTGTATGGGCTCCTCTTAGAAATGGATTGGAAGGAATTTCTCTAAGTGCTAATTGGATGTGGCCTTCAGGATTGCCTGGCGAGGATGCGCGTTTGTATGATGCTGTTAAATCTCTTAGCGATTTTTGTTTGCAATTAAAAATTAATGTTCCTACAGGCAAAGATTCTTTATCATTATCTCAAAATTATCCCGATGGTACTGTTGTGAAAGGACCAGGTACTGTTATTGTTACTGCTAGCGGTGTTACTGATGATTTTACAGCAGCTGTAACACCGGATTTAAAAAATGTAAAAAATTCATCTCTCATTTATATTAATTTTTCTGGTATGGCTCCTGCTCTGGGAGGTAGTATTTTTTATCAAGAGTTGAAGAATATTGGCGATAATCCCCCAGACATTGCTGATGCAGATTATTTTAAACGCACATTTACTGTTTTGCAAGATTTAATTAGACAAAATTTGATTTTAGCAGGGCATGATATTAGTGCTGGTGGCTTGATAACTACTCTACTAGAAATGACATTCGCTAATCCAGATATTGGGTTAGATATTAATCTTTCATCTATCCCTTATGATGATATTATTCAAATATTATTTGCTGAAAATCCAGGTGTAGTTATTCAAGTTTCTAATGTGAAAGAGGTAATTAATAAGTTATATCAAGCTGATATTGAATATTTCCCTATAGGTCATCTTATTGATAAAAGAGAACTAAAAATCATAAAATATCAAACTTATGAACATTTTGATATAGATAAATGGAGAGATTTATGGTATAAAAAATCATATTTGTATGATTTGCGACAAACAGCTAATAATAAGGCAAAAGATAGATTTAATAATTATAAAAATCAACCACTTAATTTTATTTTACCTGAAATATCATTACCAGTAAAATTACCAAATAATAAATTAAAACTAAAACCTAAGGCTGCTATAATAAGAGAAAAAGGAGTAAATGGTGATAGAGAAATGGCTTATTGTCTCTATTTAGCTGGCTTCGAAGTTATAGACATTCATATGACTGATATTATCGAGGGCAGAATAAATTTAGATGATATTTCATTCATTGTTTTTGTAGGTGGTTTCAGTAATTCCGACGTTTTAGGATCTGCTAAAGGATGGGCTGCTAATTTCTTGTATAATGAAAAAGCAAAATTAGAATTAGATAAATTTTATAGTAGAGAAGATACTTTGAGTCTAGGTGTGTGCAATGGCTGCCAATTAATGGTACATCTTGGGTTATTATCTGATAATAAAAATTACCGTCCTACTATGACTTGGAATGATAGCAAAAAATTTGAAAGTAATTTTATTACTGTAGATATCAAAGAATCCAACTCTGTACTATTAAAACCTCTTATAGGTTCTAGATTAGGTGTATGGGTAGCTCATGGAGAAGGCAAATTTATATTAAATGGTAATGAAAATGATTACAATATTGCTATGAAATATTCATATCATGATTACCCAGCTAATCCTAATGGTTCTGATTATGATGCAGCAGCTTTATCATCTGCTGATGGCAGACATTTAGCTATGATGCCACATTTAGAACGATCAATTTTTAGCTGGCAATGGCCATATTCTACCGATGATATCAAAAAGAATAAATTCACTCCTTGGATAATGGCATTTTTGAGTGCTTATGATTGGGTACAGCAAAGAAATAATTAGTATTATATTCGACCTTTAGGTCAGGGTATGACATAAAAAAGGTATGGGCTTTAGCCCTGAAAAACATATTTATTAACTTACTTTTCTTTGTCAACCACACAAAGAAAAGTAACAAAAGAAAAGTCTCCGCTGGGNNGCAAGCTTTAGCTTGCTCAAACAGTGTAAACCCTTCTACCCAACACGGCTTGCTTGTTTTATTACAAATCATTTCCCAATGCGGATAAGGCGCATCGTTTATCAAATATAAAACTACTATTTAGTCATCTCTGAATAAGTGAGAACATAAGCGTTTCACAGATTTACAAATAAGAAATTCAATCCCAAAATCCTTTAATCCACAAAATCCCAGTTCAGACAATAAATAGCTTGTTATTAACCCTGACCTTTAGGTCAGGGTATGACAAAAAAAGAGGAATGGGCTTTAGCCCTGAAAAAGACAAAATCTTACAAATCCTTTAATCCCGCAAATCCCAGTTCAGACATTTTGCTCAGTGTTCTTTGTGCCTTCTTTGAGAACTCTGTGGTTAATATTTAACAGTCCAATAATATTATA
>LFTI01000047.1:11823-12069 GCA_001513285.1 Rikenellaceae bacterium DTU049 | reverse complement strand
TGCTTTTTCATATTCTTCTCTGTCTTTATATTTTCTTCCTTTTTCTGAATAATTCATTAGCAATTCATCAGCTTCCACTATTCCAGAAAAGCTAATACCACCTTCTAAAGATCTCAAGGCTGATAATATTCTATGTCTCCATCTAAAACTTGTTTTTAAGCAAATACCCACCTCATCAGCACAAGCACGCAGACTTTTACCCTCAAGCATACATCTCATGTAATCGAGCATTAGAGGATATTTTCG
>LFTI01000047.1:0-11785 GCA_001513285.1 Rikenellaceae bacterium DTU049 | reverse complement strand
TTTGGGCAAATGGCAGCTGTAGATTGGATTTTTAGCTTTTGATAATCAACTACTGTAGCATGATCATCCACCAGAAATTGGTATAGCTGATCTAAATAATCACGCTTGCGATCCTTTGGCAGAGAAAGGTATTCTTTTGAATTTTCTAGTAATTTTTCCATAATAAAAAATTTTGACAAAAATAATAAAAAATATTAATATTATATAAATTGTTAAGTATAACATAAACTTATTTATCAACACCTTTATTCACACATTGCTAAAACTTTATTGCACTTAATTTTCATAAAACCTACTACTTACCCCATTCGTAACAATAAAACTCTTGTTTCTCTAATCTTTTTAAAAATAATTTTATAAAAAAATTCCTTGATTTTTTATAAAATTTCTCTCTTTAACTTTACCAACATTAAAAATTATTGAAACCTAAATAGAGTAATATGAAATTAATTCATTGTTTCGAAATCTATTTCAGGAATTTCGAATTTTGTGCATCCAAGTACACATTGATCACAAAATGTTAATTCACCATTTAATCTACGGTTTATCATCCCAATGGTTTGTTTCTTCAAATCTTCGATATGTATTTCCTCGACGATATCATTAGTGAATGCATACATTAAAAGTAATTTTGCATTTCTTTCACAGATACCACGTTGCATCAAATAAAAAAGAGCATCATCATCTAGTTTGCCAATGCTAGATCCGTGGCTACACTTCACATCATCAGCATAAATTTCTAAGAATGGTTTCACAAAAACTCTTGCTTCAGACGTCAGAAGGATATTACGTGCTATTTGATATGCATTAGTTTTTTGTGCTCCTGGCATCACTGTAATATGACCATTGAATAGTCCTCTTCCTTTCTCATCAATAATATTTTTAAAAGCTTGATAAGAATTACAATTTTCAGCATTATGATGGATAAAAGCTAAGTTTTCTATGATTTGTGTACGATCTATTAATCCTAGTCCGAACATTTTAGCTTCTGCCCCAGGCTCATCCATATCTATAATACTTTCATTTCTAATAAAACCACCATTATATGTTAATGTCAATGAATGCATGAAAGAAGATTCTTTCAATTTAAAAAACATTGTGTTTATTAATGAAGAATAATTGCTTTTATTTTGTAATTTATAATGATATAATTTTGCATTTTTACCCAAATAGAATTCAGTTAATATATTAGAAAAGCTATTATCATTTGCTTTATACGTATCATCACACTGCAAAAAAGTTACTTCGGCGTCATCATCAATAATTATAATATTACGAGATTGCATAAATGGGTTGTTATCACCATCAGAATAATTAATCAACTGAATAGGAATATTTACCTTTACGCCCGCAGGTATATAAAGAAAAAAACCGCTAGAAGCTAATGACATATTGAGAGCTACAAAACCGTTATAAGTGGGATCTGCTATAGTATCAAAATATTTATTAAAAATTTCAGGAAATAATACATAAGCATGTCTAAGACTACCTGCTAATAAACCAGTTTCTTCGTCATGATAAATGGGTTGATCAGTATAAATGTATGAGCCATTATGTATTAAAAACAAATATTTCTCAAAATTTTCAATAGTACAGGTCAAATATTTTTGTATTTTTTCTATCTGAATAGGTGAATTGTTGATAACATAATGAAAATCTTTATTCATCACTTCATCAATAGGGGTTTGTCTCCATTGTTCTATTTTATTATTGGGGAACCCCAAACTAAGGAAAGTATGGTAGTGTTGATTTCTTTGTGTCCACAGTTCCTCTAAGTTCAAAAGTTTTGGTGCTATTTCCTTTATTTGTTCTAATAGTTCATTTTTCATAATAAATAATTTTATCGATAAATATCATATCCTGTTTCTTCTACTTCTACAGCTAAATGTTTATCGCCAGTTTTCACTATCTTTCCATTAATCATTATATGGACAACATCAGGTTCTATATATTCTAATAAACGATAATAATGGGTGATTACTATAAATGATCTTTCTGTAGAGCGCATATTATTTACACCATTAGCTACTATTTTCATAGCATCTATATCTAATCCAGAGTCTGTTTCGTCGAGAATAGCAAGGATAGGATCTAATATAGCCATTTGAAAAATTTCATTTCTTTTTTTCTCACCACCAGAGAAGCCTACATTCACAGCTCTTTTTAATAAATCTGTAGGTATTTCGATTATTGACTTTTTACTTTCTATATATTTCATAAATTCTGCTGGAGAGAGAGACTCTAATCCTTTAGACATTCTAATTTCATTAACAGCTGTTCGCAGAAAGGTAAGCATTGGCACACCAGGAATCTCAATGGGATATTGCATGCTGAGGAAAATACCTTCTCTAGCTCTATCCTCTACTGGCATTTCTAATAAATTTTTACCATTAAATAATATTTCGCCTTCTACTTTATAGCCAGGTTTACCAGTTATCACATGTGCTAAGGTGCTTTTACCAGTACCATTAGGCCCCATGATAGCATGCACTTCACCATTATTTACTGTGAGAGTGAAGTTTTTTAATATATGTTTGTCTTCTGCAAAAACATTTAAATTTTTTATTTCTAGTAATGCCATGTTTATATTTTTAATAATTTTTTTAACCAACGCTATTATCTAAACTCAGCGAAAGTAATTTCTGAGCTTCTACAGCAAACTCCATAGGTAGCTTACTTATTACCTCTCGAGTATAACCATTTACTATTAATCTGATGGATTCTTCTGTGCTGATGCCACGTTGATTGCAATAGAATAATTGCTCATCAGATATTTTCGAAGTAGTAGCTTCGTGCTCTACGATGGAATCATCATTAGCCACATCTATATATGGCCATGTATGTGCACCGCAATGATCCGTTAAAAGTAAAGAATCGCATTGAGTATAATTTCTGGAATTAATAGCATTTTTTGTGATTTTTACTAAACCTCTATAGCTATTTTGACTATTACCAGCAGAGATACCTTTTGATATGATAGTGCTGTGAGTATTTTTGCCTATATGTATCATTTTTGTACCAGTATCAGCTTGTTGATAATTATTTGTTACTGCTACACTATAGAATTCACCGGTAGAATTATCTCCTGATAATATACAACTAGGATATTTCCAAGTAATAGCAGAGCCAGTTTCTACTTGTGTCCAAGAAATTTTGCTATTTTTACCTTTACATAATCCACGTTTAGTCACTAAATTATATATACCACCTTTACCTTTTTTATCTCCTGGATACCAATTCTGAACAGTGCTATATTTGATTTCTGCATTGTCTAAAACTATTAATTCTACCACAGCAGCATGCAATTGATTTTCATCACGCATAGGAGCAGTGCAACCTTCTAAATAGCTAACATAGCTGCCTTCATCTGCTATAATCAATGTACGTTCAAATTGTCCTATATTTTTAGTATTAATACGAAAATATGAACTTAACTCCACTGGGCACCTGACGCCTTTAGGAATGTAAACAAAAGACCCATCGCTAAAAACTGCTGAATTTAATGCAGCATAAAAATTATCATTAGGTGGCACTACCGAGCCTAAATATTTTTGTATTAAATCAGGATGATTTTTTATAGCCTCACTGATAGGACAAAATATAATGCCCAATTTATCCAACTCTTCTCTAAAAGTTGTTTTCACTGATACACTATCAAAAATAGCATCTACTGCTACGCCAGCAAGGGCATTTCTTTCTTCTAATGGGATACCCAATTTATCGAAAGTTTCTAAAAGTTCGGGATCTATTTCACTATTATTAGTTTTTGACTTTTTAGGAGCTGCATAATAGCTAATATCTTGAAAATCTATAGGAGCAAATGTGAGATGTCCCCAAGTGGGAGCTTCCATATTTTTCCAATTATCAAAAGCTTTGAGTCTAAACTCGAGCATAAACTCGGGCTCACCTTTAATAGCACTTATTTTTCTAATAATATCTTCATTGATACCTTTAGGAAAAACATCAGTCTCTATAGATGTCTCAAATCCATACTCATATTCTTGTTCTTTTATCCAGTCTAAATTTTCATCCTGCATAAATCTATTTTTGTTTTGCAAAATTAATTAAATTAAAAGAAGTAAAATAATTAAATGACTAATGTCATAATTGATATTATAATTTATTTTTAGAGAAAATAATTGTAAATGAAATAGTTATTTATACGATAATGCTTTCTGAAAAATTTTTGTAATAATTTGCAATAAAATAAATAATAAATTCAAAAAGAAATGAAAATCGCAACAGTATAACAAAAAATGAAACTCCCAAAACTACACTTATATTATAATATCTTTTCTACTACAAATTTTATTATTTATGAACATTATCTGTGTTTATTAATATAATTAACACATCGTCATACATTTCATATCTTTTTAAATACTTTTTTAATTTTTGAAAAATGATTTTTGAAAAATAATTTGACCAAATATTCCAATATATTACAATTGTGAATGTTTTTTGAGAACTTTTCAATTTTATTTCATCTTTCACCTTTTCTTGAATATTTAATAGGGACAATTCATTTTCAAATAATAAAGAATAATTATTTGGTAATCTCTGAAATATTTTTGTATTTTTTTCTGATAAGATATTGATGGAATTCAAATTTCCATAGCATTGAGTATAGCCATTTATCAAATTCCCAGATGAATTATATACTCTAATTTGAATTGTAGATTGCTCTGTTCCCCTTTCGTACTTCCACAAATCAAGCACATGGTTTTCATTATATAGTGAATCTATATTAATTCCAGGAAAAACAAAAGAATAATCGTAAAAATCTATTTTATTAGATTCTAGATATTTGGCTATTTCGCTTTCATTTTTATTTACAATTTCTTTCGTGTTCATATAACGAATAAAAGTGCATGACTGAAAAGAGAAAATAAAAATGCAAAATAATAAATAAGAAATTCTCATTTTGCTATTTAAAAAAATTGTTGCAGGAATATTTCATCCTGCAACAAAAATAAATTTATTTAATCAGTATAACTACCATTTTTTGGTTGTAAATCTCTAGTAATAATTCTAATCAAATCTATAAGCGCCCATATACCCAAGCCGCCAGCAGTAAATAACTGGACTATACCCTGCCAAGTATAACCAAGATAAAATCTATGAATACCTAAAACTCCCAAAAATATGCATAGTAACAAAGCTGCTATCCAGCTTTTACCAGCAGATTTTGTGTTTTCACTAGCGGTACTTTCGGTATTAGTTGTACTTTGCTTTACAATAGTCTTGGGATCATTTTGAGTATTAGAATTTTTTTGAACTGGTGAACTATACCAATTATTAGTTTGTTGAGAAGTATAAACATTAGGATCATTTGTAGTAGAAGCCACAAAATTTTCATTAACTGTTGCTACTGGATTATTGTTTTCATTATTAATTTCAGTAATTTCAGTTTTATTATTTAATATTTTTTCTTCATTAATAGTAGAAACAGTAGCAATCGTTGTTTTGTTATAATTCTTTTGCTCTTCTGCCTGAGAATTATTTTGCTTAACAGTAGCATTATTACCATTAAGCCACTCGATGTGATAACCAGAGGTATAAACCCTCTTTTGCATCGTACAAGAGGTGAGAGCCATCATTATAGCTACACCTAAAAATAAAAAAATTTTTGTCTTTTTCATAATTTATTTTTTTTAAAATATTCCTACTCGTAAGGCTTTTCGGATTCCGCCTCCATTTTATTTTTAAAGTAAAAAATGGATTCTACTTGTAAATATATTTAAACTAGTTAAAAAAAAACATAACTAAAATAATATTCTTTTTGTTACAAAATTAATTAAATTATTTTATTAATTTTAATGCTAATAGTAAAAATTAATGAATTAATATACATAAATATATATATTATCGATATTTTTTATTACAATAATTAATGTTTACTACAAAATTTATTTATAAATTTAAGCAAAGGTAATATTTATTTTTAATTAAAAAAATTTTTTTACTTATAATTAGTTTAGTATTTAGTAAAACAAGTTAATAGTAGATTTATATATCTAAATAAATATCAGAAAAAAGATTGAACAAAGTTTAATTTGGTAAATAAGGTGCAATAACGTTTTGAATTTATAAAAATTAAAAAAAGTAACTTTATAAAAATGAATTTTATTTATTATTAAACAGTTGAATATTAACCACAAAGTTCTCAAAGTAGGCACAAAGAACACAGAGAATGATAGAAATAATTGTCTGAACCAGAATTAGTGGGAATAAGGATTTTGGGATTTTGTTTTTCAGGGCCAAAGCCCACACTTTTTTCTATGTTTTGAGATAATACATCTTTCTATCTTACTTTGCTATCTATCTCCCACTTCTATTAACCACGACCTTTAGGTCGTGGACTTAATAAATATGTTAATCGGGCTTTAGCCCTGATAATTCTTAATGACTTTAGCACTTTATTCATCCTGTTAAATGCAAAACAATTTTGCTTATGTGGAATTATTTAACAGAATGAACTTTGTGTAATATCTTGGTGTTCTTTGTGGTAAAATAATTAACCTACAATAAACGTTATAGAACCGTAAATAATTTATCAAAAAATTAATCACATTAATTTTTCAAATAATCTTCATTATATCATGGACTCCAAAATAGATAAATATTTGTTTTTATTTGCTTCTAATGAATAATATCTTTCAACTGTTTCTCGTCCTTTTTTACCAATTTTTTCTCGTAATTCTTTATCATTAAGTAGCTGTATTATTATTTTTTCCCATAAATCAAGGTCATTAATAGGTATTAAAAAACCATTTTCTGCATCAGTAATAATACGAAAATTTGCTCCTACAGCTGTGGCTATTGTAGGTATACCCAATGCCATATATTGTAAAGCTTTTAAACCGCTTTTACCATAGACCCATGGCTCATCTGGTAAAGGATATAAACCAATATCTATTTTCTTTAAATCCTCGACTTCTGTTTCTAGATTCCATGGGATAGCTGTATAAGGTATTTTTATATCTGAAAAGTGAAAGTTTTCATCCCCAATAATTAAAATTTGAAATGGTATTTCTTTTTTTAGCAATTCTAAAAATACGGGCTCCAAAAGTTTTAAATATTTAGAAGTGCTGTGGCTCCCACTCCACCCTAGAATAGGAATATCATTCAATTGATAATCGGTACGTGGTAAATATATATTAGTATTTATTGTAGATGAAATATCTGTGGTTTTTTCATTATATTGTCTAACAAATTGATCTAGATAAGGTGTACAAGTGATCACATGATTAGAATTTTTCATTAGGAAAATCATTTTTTTTGTTCCTTTGATCTTTATAATAAATTTATTAGCTTCACTAGAATGTCCTAGGAAAACCATATCATCTATATCATAAATTAATTTTTTTGCAAATTTTTTTGTTAACCATTCAAATATGGGCAAGCCCAATGGAGTTACCCATAAATGTACATAAACCACATAATATTTTCTGATATAAAATAAATCTCTAAATCGGTACAGATAACCACAAATTGTAAAAATTGTTTTTTCAATGAAATGACCTTTTTTGTAAATAATTTTCCAAAATTTTTCTGATACAAAAGGCGAAACTTTAATGTGCCATCCATTCTCTATAAAATATGGAAAATATTGTTCATATTTTAACCTTTGGCTAGGAGCTTTATTAATTGGATATGGGCATAAAAACAATATCTTTTTAGTTCTTTTATTAGTCATTAATAATTTTTTTAATTTTATTGTATTTCTTAGTTTCTATGATATTAAAGTTCCTATTTTTTCACCAATTAAAACTTTTTTTAGATTACCTTTTTTAGTGGCATCATAAACAATGATTGGTAATTTATTTTCCATGCAGAGAGTATAAGCAGTCAGATCTAATACTTTTAGTTTTTTTTCAAATGCTTCATCATAGCTTATATTCTCATATTTTTTAGCATTAGGGTTTTTTAAAGGATCTTCAGTATATACTCCATCAACTTTTGTACCTTTTAATAATACATCTGCCCCTATCTCAATAGCTCTCAGCGCTGCAGCTGAATCAGTTGTAAATAGTGGATTACCTGTACCTCCAGATAAAATAATTACTTTATTTTGTTCTAATAATTCAATAGCATTTTTAAAATAAAATTTTTCACAAATATTTTCAATAGAAATCGCGCCAAATATCTTTGATGAAATGTTATATTGCACAAGCATCTCTTGTAGAGCTAAACTATTAATTACTGTAGCCATCATTCCCATATAATCGCCTTGTAATCGAGAAAATCCACTATTTATTCCTTGAATACCTCTAAAAATATTACCACCACCTATCACTATTGCCACTTGTACTTTCATTGAATAGGCATCAGCTATTTCATTACAATAATGTTCGAGCTGTTCTATACCGATGCTACTACCATCTTTACTAGCTAAAGCTTCTCCACTTAATTTTAATAAGATTCTTTTATACATATATTTTTTGCTAAAATAAAAATTTTTTATTAATTATTTTAAATATTTATTGTCATATTTTAAAATTTTAGATTTTGTAGAAAAAATGATTTTATGTATTTTTGTATAAAAATTTATATAAATGACAAGTAAAATTTTATTTATATCACTTTATATAGTGATTAATTGCTCATTTTTAATGAGTCAAAATGAATCAAAAATTGATAAAAAATATCAATCAGATTATACTGATGCTAGATTACTAATGTCTATGAATAAATTCGATGGTGCTTTAAATTTATTAAAAAAATGGGAAGAGAAATATACAGATAATGCTAATCTAATGTACAATATTGGTGTATGTCTTTTCAATTCTCAAGATAAATTATCGTCAGAACCCTATTTTGAAAAAGCTAGTAAAAATGTAACATTGAGTTATATAGATAATTACCAAACTACGGAAGCTCCCATTGATGTATATATCTACCTTGCTGAGGTTTATCATTTAAAATATAATTTTGATAAAGCTATTGATTATTACAACCTATTTATAGAAAAATCTGAGAGTAATGCAATGATAGATAGTGTGAAATGGCTTAGACAAAAATCATATACTGCTCAGTCATTAATTAATATTCCTGCTGTAGTAAAAGTTGAAAATCTTGGACCATCCATTAATACGAAATATCCAGAATATTCTCCTGTTTTTGATTTTAAAGATTCAATCTTATATTTTACTTCTAGACGCGAAGGCACTACTGGAGGCAAATTAGCTCCTGATGGCAAATATTATGAAGATATTTATTTCTCTAAATTAGAAAAAAATGGAGATCAATATCAGTGGTCAGAAGCCAAACCAATTCCTGGTAAAATAAATACTAAATATCATGAGTCGACTATTAGTTTAAGCTTTGACGGCAAAATGTTATTTGTTTATAGAAGTGACAAAGGCAATGGAGATATTTACTATAGTGAATTAAATAATAATGGTAAATGGTCTATTCTAAAAGAATTTCCAGTAATTAATTCTCAATATAGAGAAACTCATGCTAGTTTATCTCCTGATGGTAAAACATTATACTTCACAAGTGATAGACCGGGTGGATATGGTGGATTAGATATTTGGAAAACTGAATTAGGAGAAAACGGATGGTTAGAGCCTGAAAATTTAGGACCAATAATTAATACTAAATATAATGAAGATGCTCCATTTATTTTGCCCGATGGGGTTACTTTATATTTCTCTTCTCAAGGTCATGAAAATATGGGAGGATATGATATATTTTTTACTAATTTAACTGAAGATGGCTTCTGGAACCCACCTACAAATATAGGATATCCTATAAACTCTCCAGACAATGATGTATTTTATTACCCAAGTCCAGATGAAAAATATGCTTTCTTTTCTAGTGCAGACATTAAAGGTTATGGAGATCAAGATTTGTATTTAATGAATATTATCAGTAGTAGAACAAGTCAACTAAAATTGATAGTTAGAACAATAGATGCTTCATCATTTAAACCTGTCAAAGCAAATATTGTAATACACGATAATATCAATAATAATATTGTATACGAATTATTATCTGATGAAAGTGGTTATGGAGAAGTTTTCTTAAATTATGATAAAAAATATTTATTAACAGCTTCAGCTCCAGGTTATTTTAAAAATAATAAAATAATTACTATATTAAATGATGAGCCACGAAGCGTAATACTGATGGATATTTTTTTAGAAAAAGCAGAAATTGCACAACTAAATCAGCAAATAGCTGAAGCTACAGAGCCTGTAAAAGAACCTTTAAAAGTCGGAGAAACAATTATACTCAGAAATATTTATTTCGATTTTGATAAAGCTACACTTAGACCACAATCTATAGAAGAATTAGATCATTTGTATCAATTTTTAATTAATAATCCAACAGCTATTATAGAAATTTCTGCACATACTGATAGAATCGGCAGTTATGAATATAATATCAATTTGTCTAAACGAAGAGCTCAAGCTGTTGTAGACTATTTAATTAATAAAGGAATAGATTCTAAAAGACTCATAGCTAAAGGATATGGATTTACTAAACCATTAGCTACTAATCTAACAGAAGAAGGACGACAATTAAATAGACGTGTAGAGTTTAAAATCCTCTCTTATGACGAGAAAGAATTAGAAAGCATTCTAAATCCACCTAAATCATTCTATATAATCGGTGCTAGTACCATCGATTATGATGATGCTGAATATATTAGAAACAATTATATTAAAAAAGGGTTTAAAAATGCAACAATTATCACTGATGATGAAAATAAAAGATTCAGAATAGCTTATGAAAATTATCAAACTAAACAAGAAGCTGTACAAAGATTGACAGAGCTTAAAGCTATAACAGGACAATCAGACCTTTGGATTTTAGAAAATTAATTTAATTAGTCGTACCTTACAAATACGATAAGCATTTTTCTTAATCAATTATTTATTGTCTGAACCATGATTTTTGGGATTAAAGGATTTTGAGATTTTGTTTTTTTCAGGGCTAAAGCCCATACCTCTTTCTATCTTACTCCCTGACTTGAAGGTCGGAGTAAATAACCAGATATTATTAATCTGACCTAAAGGTCAGGGTTAATAATCTATTCTTTTACAAATTTTTTAGTAATATTATTTTGATTATTAGCTATTCTGATGAAATACATACCTGCTGGTAATTGTGATATATCTATTCGCATTTGAGATATGTTATTAGTGCACTCTGTGCTCATCACACTCTGCCCTCTAATAGTATATATTTCTATTTTAAGATTTTCGTTAGTTGTTGTATTAATCATTAGAGATAATCGTTAGCTGGATTGGGATAAATTGAAACATTATAATTATCAGTGACCTCATTAATACCAGTAATATCTGAATAATAGTATATCTCTTTCATATCAAGTACAAAATTGCTACCATCATATTCATAATAAAAGTAAGATAATATTGGATTATTAGATTCAAAAGCATAAGGGACTAAAACATTATCAATAGAAACCATCATATCATAAGTGTATTCATATTTATTTCCATATATCCAACTATTTGTATTTGTATCCCAATAACTCGTAATTTCAGAGGTTACATTATTATTAGCATCATAAGTGTATTCACATTTAGAATCATTTATCAAGCTATTTATACTTGTATCCCACTCACTATAAATTTCAGAGGTTACATTATTATTAGCATCATAAGTGTATTCATATTTATAATAATTTATCCAGCTATTTGTACTTGTATCCCAATAACTATAAATTTCAGAGGTTAAATTATTATTAGCATCATAAGTGTATTCATATTTAGAACTATTTATCCAGCTAGTTGTACTTGTATCCCAA
>LFTI01000071.1 GCA_001513285.1 Rikenellaceae bacterium DTU049 | reverse complement strand
TTTAGCTTTTTTAATTCTTTCTTGTCACGCTTCTTTTTGCCTTTTTCGGAATAATTCATTAGCAATTCCTCTAATTCTACTATCCCGAAGAAATTTACATTGTCTTCAAAAGATTGCAAAGCACACAATATTCGGTGTCGCCAAAAGAAACTCGTTGTGAGACTTATGCGCGCAATTCTTGCACATTCTCTCAAGCTCATGCCAGCACTCATACATTTGATATATTCTAGCATTTTGCCCTTTTCATGAACACCATACATAAAGGTACCAGTGGTAACTCTAAATTGTCTGCCACAGTTTTTGCAACGGTAATTTTGAACTCCACTTTGCAAACCGTTTTTAATTACATGACTGCTATTACAATCTGGACAAAGTACACCAGTAGACATTGCTTTGAGCTCTTGATAATCTACGACATCTTTGCCTTCTTCGATCATCTCATCATAGAGATTATCATATAATTCACGTGTCTCCTCTTTGGTAAGAGCAAAAACTTCTGTGGGATTTTCAAATAGTTTTTTCATATGCACAAAATTTTTGCAAATATACAAAAGATTTTTAATTAATAAACTTGATAATTTATAAAATATCTATTTAAGAGCTTAAACTTCCCTCTCCAAAAACATTATTGTATATACCCCGCTCCCAAATTATAAATTTGAATGATATCCTTATTAATAATAGTAGATAATTTTAATAATGATTTACCTGCACCTATTCATAAAAAATCAAAATTATTTTGATTAGCTACTTTTACTATTTCAGCTTCTATAATTATTGGGCACTTTAAATATTGTTTCCATAGATAGGTTATACAACTGAGCTTCTTCTGTTACCGATTTGAAATTATCTTTAGCAAATTTATCACTATAAAGAGATAGTGTCTATAAATAGGTGTAATTTGAAGTTTGCAGTATAAATAAAACATTTTTTATGTTATTAAATAAATTTTTTGCAATTTTTAATAAAATTTTATTATTTTTAGGATTACTAATCGTTATTAAAAATTTTATTAGACTCTTAGCTGGTTTCATTTCTTTAGCATCTTTTATAGTTTTTTTTAATTATATGCAAATAGATGTGGTATTTTTTAATTTATATTTTTAAAATACAAAAAATAATTTTTTTGCAATGAAATAGATAATATTTATATTAAAATATTTACTTCAAAATTTTAAAATATTGATTTTTATTTCAAAATTTTGATTTATTTTTGCAATTCATAAAATTTTATAAAAAGAATAATGTTATGCGTTTAAAAGGTACTATTTGGTTTTTTGTAATCCTTTTTGTATTGGCCTCTGTATTTTCTTTGTCATTCACTCTTTGTACTAGAAGGGTAGAAAACAAAGCCCAGGATTATGCTTATTCAGAAGCAACTTACAGATTAGCTGAAAAATTAGCTAAAGGCGATTCTATCAAAAAAATGATGTTAGTAGATTCCATTGCTAGAGACCGTCAAAGTCAATATCTAGACTCAATGATGGATGTTACTGTTTACAATTTGCTAGTAAAAAAATATACTTATGCTGATTGTAAACAAAAAGAGCTTCAGCTAGGTCTAGACCTTAAAGGTGGTATGAACCTTACTATTGAGGTCGATGATGCTGCTATTATAAAAGCTTTAGCAGCTAAAAAGAATGATCCCAAAATAGATCAAGCACTTAAAAATGCTCAGCAAAGAAGAATTGCTAGTAACGCTTCTTTTGTAGATCTATTCGTAGATGAGCTCAAAAAAATCGATCCTAATCAACCCTTAGTGTCTTATTTTTTATCTCGTGAAACTAGTAATATCTTAAATGTAAACTCTACTGATCAAGATGTAATTAATTATTTAAAAAAAGAAATTGAGTCAGCTTTTGATAATACTTTTATAGTTATTCGTAAGCGTATTGATAAATTTGGTGTTACTCAACCAAATATACAAAAATTAGTTGGTCAAAGTCGTATATTAATTGAATTACCTGGTGTAGATAATCCTAATCGTGTTAGAAGTATTCTACAAACTACTGCTAAACTAGAATTTTGGGAAACATGGAACCTAACTGAAATAGCACCAAGATTAGAACAGGCTAATAAAAGATTAGCTCAAATATTAAAAACTACTGATTCACTTAGTTTAATAGGTGATTCATTAGCTATTAATGATACAATTAAAGATAGTACTACATTAGCAAACCAAAGCTCTGATACTAGTAAATTAGCACAACAATTACAGTCGTTAGATATTACACCTTTAGGTGATACTACAACTGAAAATGTTGAACTAGAAAAATTCAAAAAAGAGAATCCTTTATTTGCTTATTTGAATATTAATGTTAGAAGAGAAGGGAATCAACAATTCTATGGTGAAGGGCCACTAATAGGTTATGCTTATTCTAGAGATACTGCAAAAATTAATGAATATTTAAGGCTGACACAAGATCTATTTAGAGATGTGAAATTCGTATGGAGTGCTAAACCGATAGCTGATACTAGAAATGTATATGAATTGGTAGCTTTAAAGGTAAATCCTTTAACTAATAAAGCTCCATTAGAAGGTGATGTCATCGTGAGTGCTCGCCAAGATGTAGATCAGTATGGCAATGTGATTGTGGATATGCAGATGAATTCTGAGGGTGCAAAGGTTTGGAAAGATTTAACTTCAAAAAATCTTGGACGTAGTATAGCTATAGTTTTGGATAATTTAGTTTATTCATACCCTGTTGTACAATCTGAGATACCTAATGGTAGATCTCAAATTTCAGGTAATTTTACTGTAGAAGAAGCACAGGACTTAGCTACAGTACTTAATGCAGGTAAATTGCCTGCTCCAGCACGTATCGTTGAAGAGAATATTGTGGGACCTTCTTTGGGTTCTGAGGCTATTCATTCTAGTATAATTGCTTTTATAGTTGCTTTTGTATTAGTTCTTATCTATATGATTGCTTTCTATGGTACAGCAGGGATAGGTGCTAGTATAGCATTAATAATTAATATGTTGATAATATTTGGCGTTTTAACATCTTTAGGTGCTACTTTGACTCTATCTGGTATTGCTGGTATAGTTTTATCTCTTGGTATGGCTGTAGACGCCAATGTGATTATCAATGAACGTATTAAAGAAGAATTAAATGCTGGCAAAGGCTTGAGGATGGCTGTAAAAGATGGTCATAAAAATTCTTATTCCGCTATCATAGATGGTAATGTAACGACTATAATTGCAGGTGTTATCTTATTAATATTCGGAATGGGACCAGTGCAAGGATTCGCTACTACCTTAGTTATAGGTATTCTCTCTTCTATGTTTACTGCTATTTTTGTTACTAGACTTTTTATAGAAATACTTCTCGATAAAGGTAAAAATATTTCTTTCTATCATAAATTTTCTCAAAATTTCCTTGCAAATACTAAAATTGATTTTATTGGTAAATACAAAATTTTCTTTGCTATTTCTGGTATACTATTTTTGACCTTTATTATTTCACTTTCTACTAGAGGCTTACAATTTGGAATAGATTATACTGGTGGTCATACTTATGTAGTTAGATTTGATCAGTCTGTTAAAGCTACTGATGTGCAATCATCATTATTTAATGTATTAAATGAAACTCCTGAAGTGAAAATTTATGGTAATAGTAATCAAGTTCGTATAGTTACTAAATATTTATTAAATGATACTTCAAAAACTGCTGGCTTGAATGTAGAAAAAGCAATTTATGATGGTGTAAAAGGATTTTATAAAGGACCTATTTCTTTTGAAGAATTTTCTACTGATAATCCTAATAAAGTTTTAGGTATTGTGAGTTCTCAAAATGTAGGACCTGCTATAGCTAGAGATATACAACGCTCTGCCATTATTTCTATTATTATAGCTTTAATTGCTATGTTCATCTATATTTTTATCCGATTTAAAAAATGGCAATATGGTCTAGGAGCTACTGTGGCTTTATTCCATGATGCTTTCTTTGTTACAGGTATCTTCAGTTTATTCTATGGAATATTACCATTCAATTTGGAAGTAGATCAAAATTTCTTAGCAGCTATTTTAACTTTAGTTGGTTATTCTATTAATGATACAGTGGTAATCTTTGATAGAATACGTGAATATAATGCCTTGTATCCTAAACGTTCATTAAAGCAAAATATGAATGATGCTATCAATTCTACTCTATCTCGTACTGTTAATACCACAGGTACAGTATTAGTGGTATTACTTGCAATATTTATTTTGGGTAGTGAGGTTATCCAGGGCTTTACTTTTGCTATGATCATAGGTGTAATAGCTGGTGTGTATTCCTCTGTTTTCATCGCTTCTACTATAGCTTGGTTTATTTTAGAAGGTAAAAAAGCTAATAAAGTAAAAGTTAAATAAGTTTTTTTAAATTTATTTTAATATTTTCTTTAGAGAATTTGGATAATCTATAATATAATGAAGAATATTATATCTTGGGCTCTGTATCAGGCTGATACTATATGGTTGGATCCTGATGCTAATCTTAGAAAAATTGAACTTGCTATAAAAAGATCTATTAAATCAGATATTGATATTCTGGTTTGTCCCGAGGTCTGTACTACTGCATATGCTACTAAGAACCCTCAATATGCTCAAAGTATGAATAGTCCAATGATTAATAAATTAGCATTTTTAGCTAATAATTATGATATTGCTATCTGTGGAAGCTTTATGATTAATGAAAATGATAAAATATATAATAGATTTCTGTTTTTTACTCCTGATGGCGTAGTTTATAAATATGATAAAGCTCATCTATTCTCATTAGCAGAAGAAAATATTTATTTTACTAAAGGAAAAGAAATAGTAACTATCCCATATCTAGGATGGAATATTCGACCATATATTTGCTATGATATTCGTTTTCCTGTTTTTAATAGGAATAGAATTAATAATAATAGTTTTGATTATGATGTATTAGTTTATGTATCTAATTGGCCTACTAAAAGATATAATCATTGGAAACATTTATTAATAGCTAGAGCTATAGAAAATCAAGTATATGTAATTGGTGTAAATCGTGTGGGTACTGATGGTAACGGATTCGAATATATGGGAGGTACTATGTGTATCGATCCTGCTGGGAATATTATTTTAGAAGGTATGCAAGATGAAAATGTTTATATTGTAAAAACAAACTACGATAAATTAGTTAAAATCCGACAAAAACTGCCATTTTCAAAAGATTGGGATAATTTTGAGATAAAATGATTTTATAAATTAATACAATGGATAGATTACAATTCGAAGAAATCATAAAGTGGTCATTAATAGAGGATATAGGCGAGGGAGACCACACCTCACTGGCTATAATAGATTCGCAAGCTATGGGGAATACAGCTCTATATGTGAAAGAAAAAGGTATCATTGCTGGTATTTCTTTTGCTAGGCAACTTATTCACTATTATGATCCTACCATTTCTATTAATCTTTTAAAAACCGATGGAGACGTCGTAGTCCCAGGAGATATTGTTTTTAATCTATATGGTAAACAGCAGTCTATACTAGCAGTTGAAAGGGTACTACTTAATTTTATGCAAAGAATGTCTGGTATAGCTACTACTACTCGCAAAATGGTAGATAAAATATCTCACACTAAAGCCAAACTTTTAGATACACGAAAAACTACACCACTATTGAGGGAATTAGAAAAAGAGGCTGTTAGATTAGGTGGTGGATATAATCATCGCTTTGGATTATATGATATGATTTTGATAAAAGATAATCATATAGACTTCGCTGGTGGAGTATCTCAAGCTATTACTAGAGTAGAAAAATATTTAATAGATAAAAAATTGAATATCCCTATCGAAGTAGAAGCTCGTAGCATCGAAAATGTTAAAGAAATCTTACAATTTGATTCCGTATTTCGTGTAATGTTGGATAATTTCAATATAAATGATATCAAAACCGCTGTAACCATTGTAAATGGTAAAAAAGAAATAGAAGTTAGTGGTGGTATAAATCTTAATAACATTAAAGATTATGCAGAGACAGGCGTAGATTATATTTCTAGTGGTTATATGACACATCATTATGCTAGTCTAGATCTTAGCCTTAAAGTTACCAAAACTAATTAATGATTTTATAAAGTTTCAAAATTATTAGTGAAATCTCATTGTGATATTTTAGATACATCTTCATTATTTTTACTAGCACTATAGATATTTGTCAGTTCATTATAAGAATTTAGTAAAACTTTTTCAATATTTTTTGTTAAATATTTAGTATCTGCTTTAAAATCATTTACTAAGATTACAAAAGCAAAAGTGTCCATTGAGTCAGGAATATCGAAATATCCTGCAAAGCCACGTGTATAACGCAAATAACCACTTTTGGCTCTTAAATTATTTTCTAATGGAGTATTTTTTAAAAAATTTTTTAAGGTTCCATTGACACCAGCTATAGCTAAAGCATTGTTTAAATCATCATACCAGTTTTCGTTACGAGAAGCTATAAATATAGTTAGCAATGCATCAGCTGTCAATAAATTTTTTCTACTAAGGCCACTACCATCATATATTTTAATCTCTGTAGTATCTGCTCCATATTTATAAAGCATTTTTTTAGCCAAGGTCTCATAAGATTTGTATGAACCGTCACCATATTTTTTAGATATTGCCTTAGCTAAAGCCTCTGCTCCCACATTATAACTATTTCTAATTGTAAAAGAAATCACGCTATCTAATGGCATAGATTCATAATTTAATATTAAATATTTATTATCATAAATCACAGTGTCATTGTATGTAGTAATGAGATTACCGTTCACAAAGATTCCATTACTTGAAAGTGATTGTTTGGTTTTCCAAGCAAAGCCATAAGCAGGATCTGGACTAGAAGCTTTCACGAAAATAGTATCTCCATTCCCTTTGGGAATAGTACCAGAGAAAATATAAGATTTAGCTAATGGTCTGCCAATTACATTAGTGTAATTACCATAATTTCTATTAGCTATTTTTATTTTGTTTTGATAAGTAACATGAGGAAACTCTGGAATAGTAAATAATATTTTAGCTGTTTGGCCGTAATAGGGCGTTAATTTATATCCAATTTTCCATACATTACCATTATATATCAATGATGAAGCTCCCGCACCATAATAATTGCCTAAATCTTCATAAGCATAAGTATCAGGAACAATGTCGCTACCCCAATAGCTAGCATCTGCTATAATATTGCCTTGTATAGTATCTATACCCATAGATTTTAAAATATAAACTAAAGAATCAAAAAAATTATTCTTTTCAGGAAAATCCTCGCCAATGAGTGGATCACCAGTGCCATATATATAAATATTGCCATTCCAAATATTATCAATTTGTTCACCACCCAGATAAGCATAAGTATTAAATTTGTAATCATCACCAAGATAGTAATATGCAGAGACAGCAGTTATCAATTTATTAACAGAAGCAGGTATCAAAGGCTTAAAGGAATTTACCGATAATAAAGTTTCCTGTTTTTTGAAACTATACAACACAAACGAAAATGAATTTTCATTTACTCGAGGATCATTACGCAGTGGAGATAATATTAATGAATTATCTAAAGATTGTGCGGATAAAATTAAAATATTTAAGCTAAATAATAATAAGATTATTCTTTTCATAATTATTCTTTTCTATTTATCTTTTTGATTACAAATTGAACCCACGGATCTTTTATAGGATTATTAAAATTAGGTTGAGCCCATGGCAATGGGAAATCTATATCTATGGGCTCACGATTATACTCTGGAAATTGCGTAAACTCTAATAAACTAAGCGAAAAAGAAATTTTTGAATTGGGTAAATATATTCGTTTACTTTGCCCGAAAGTACCTTTTTTTGTGCCACCAGGAGGTAACCCTACTAAAAAAGTGTTTGGTCTATGAGATAAAAGGTTAGCCGCAAGAGCAGCAGCAGATATACTCCCGCCATCAGTCAATACATATATATTGCCATCGAAATGTTTTTTATGTGGTTTAGTTGATTTTCTCTCTTCATATAATACAGGACCATTATAGCCAGCTTTTAGCAAGCGCATTTCTTTATTATTAATAGAATTCAAAGTTAAAAAGAAATTGTACCATTCTCGTTGAGTTTGACCGTTATTCAAGAGTATTTTATCTGTCCATTTACTAGGGTGGACTCTATAATTTTTGACAAAAATAAAAGGTTCAGTCATAAAATATTTCAAGAAATCCTCAGCTACACTTACATATCCACCTAGGTTACCACGCAAATCAATGATTAAATTCTCAATTTTGTATTTCCTCAAATTAGATAAAACTATTGGCATTAGCTGCGAAGGTGTATTGTAAGAATTATTTAGAAAATCAGAAACGTATAAATATGCAGTATTTATTTCTGGATAAATAGCATACTTATAAGGATTATTTAAATCTGTTAGATAAGGAGAGAAAAAAGATTGTGAACTTTCTATATCACGCATAGAAATACCATCTATACTGTATTTGAAAGTATCATTTGACATTTCATTGAGTAATATGCAAGAATTAAAATTTTTTACTTGATAAACTATAGGGAAATAATAATAAAATAATAAGGAAGCATTATTGTCTTTTGTGGCCTTCAGCCCAATATCTGCATTACATAACTCAGATAATGTATTATAAATCTCTGTAGCATCAATATTATTTATAGATAAAATACGAGTATTTACAAAAAATGAATCAATAGCAATATCTTTTAATAAATAAATTTTACCATTATCGAAAGCTACCACTCCACCAAAAAATTTAGGAAGAACCCTTTGGTAGGCATAATAATCTAAATTTAACATTAGATGAGAATCATCAATTTTAGAAAAAATAGTAACTAATCTAATAAAAAATTCATCAATGCTAATGCTATCATCAATAGATAAAAAAATATTAGAAAAAGCATTTTTTAAATATGTAGAGTCTGATACCTCGTTAATATTAGGATGAGATTGAGTAAGGTATTGGTATAAATTTGATAAATCTTCGTAAGCTTCAATTTTAGATAATTTTATCTTATCATAATTTTGAGCCGACAGATTAAAATTTAATAAAATAAAAATAAAAAAAATTATTCTAAAAAATGATTTCATTCTTTTTTTGCAAATATAATAAAATACTATATTAATGAAGATATTAATAATTAATTTTCTCAAAATTACTTAATATTTCATCAATAGCCATATCAATATTGTCTTTCTCTACTAGTACATACAAAACATCTCCTGGTAGAATAACAGTTTGCCCAGAGGGTGCTATTACTTCATTATTTCTATTAATCATTGTTATAGTACTATTGGGAGGTAAATTAAGATCAGCTATACGACATTCTCCACTATATAATTCATCATCAATAAAAATCTCTATTAAATCTACTTCAGTATCATGCACAGTAACTAATTCCATAGAATTTAAAACATTTTTCCTTTTTTTAGAAGCTAATTTTAATATGTTAGCTATTTTATTTAAAGAGGGTCCCTGCACTACAATAGATAAAATAACTGCGATAAAAATGATATTAAACATTTGATGGTTAGGATCTAATCCAGCAATTAAAGGATACGTAGCTAAAACAATAGGTACAGTGCCTCTAATGCCGCTCCAACTTATAAAAGTTTTTTTCTGAATAGATAATTTAGTAAATGCAGTTAATAAAAACACTGTAACGGGTCGAGCTACTAAAGTCAGAATTAAAAATAATCCTATACCATATAAATAAATCTCTGGAAATTTACTTGGAAAAGCTAAAAGCCCTAATAGAACGTAAATAACAACGTTAGTAATAAAAGATAATGTATCTGTAAATGAAGCGATTCTATTATTATAGGGGAGTTTAGTGTTACCTAATATTAAACCTGTAAAAAATACTGCCATCAAACCATTAGCATTACATAATTCTGCTATACCAAAACTAAAAAATATGATGCCAATTATCAATAAGTGATAGTATCCAGCATCTAGATCTTTAATCTTCTTTATAATTATTTTACTTAAGACCCCTATTAAAATACCAATTGCTATACCACCAATAAATAACCACAAGAAAATTAATATTGTTGAAAATGTAAAATTAAAACCTTGGGATAATTGAATCAAAAAAGTAGTAAAAATAATTGCCATTGGATCATTAGTGGCAGATTCTAGCTTTATTAATGATGTTGTTTGTTTATCAATATTACCACCTCTTAAAATAGAAAATATAGCTGAAGCATCTGTGGACGAGATAATAGCTGATAATAATAGTGAGTGTAAAAAATCCCATTTGAAAATTAAAGAAAATAATAATGCACAAATGACACCTGTCAATAAAACACCAATACTAGATAATAATAGTGCAGGCTTCAAAATATTTTTTAAATCTTTAGTTTTTGTTTCATAACCACCTGCAAACAGAATAAACATCAGAGCGATGTCTGTTATTTGTTTTGTAAGCTCTGCATTATCAAAATATATAATACCAGTTACATCACTACCAAAAATAATACCTATAGCTAAAGCTATTAAAATAAGCGGTATATTCCAATGTTTAAAAAAAGATGCTATCAAAACGATCAATGCTATAATTAATCCACTCAAAAGAAAAATAGATAAATGCATAATAAATATATTAAAAATAAATATTAAAGCATGGCAAATTTAATAAAAAATGTTTATTTAAAGTGACTAATTTATAATGGAATTGAAAGAAGTAGTGTGAGCGTGAGTGAATGTAACATTTATATGTTATAGTTAAAAAACTTTATTTTTTCAATAAAATTTTTTAATTTTGTACAAAATTAAAAAATTTATGAAAGATTTATTTGATAACACCGATGAATACTTAGCTCTACCAAAGGATCACAAGCGTGATTTCCTGGATCAGCTATATCAATATCTCGTCAATAACAAGGCTACTGCTGTAGACTACCAAAAAGTAAAAATTCAATCTACCGCAGCCATCTGTCCAGACTGCAGAAGTGAAAATGTCATAAAAGCGGGCAAAAGAAATGGCAGACAAGTTTATAAATGTAAAACCTGCGGTTATCAATTTCGTGAAACGGCTCGCACCTTTGTCTATCGCATGAGAAAATATCCATTAATGCTCGACTACTTACGTTGTATGCTCGAGGGCAAAAGTCTGCGTGCTTGTGCTGATGAGGTTGGCATTTGCTTGAAAACAAGCTTCGAATGGCGACACAAAATATTAGCTGCCATTAGAGCATTAGAAGGTGGTATAAGCTTTTCTGGTATTGTGGAAGCTGATGAACTGCTAATGAACTATTCAGAAAAAGGTAGAAAGTTTAAAAGCAAAGAAGAATATTGGAGAGCTAAAAAGAAGAAACATCTCAAAGTAGCGGTATTAGTAGTTACAGATAGAGAAGGCAATTTACTTTTCAAACAAGTTGGAGAGAAAAAAGTAAAAAATGAGCAATTGAGAGATGAACTCAAAAATAGATTGTCAGAAAACAATCTGATATGTGTGAAGCCAAAGAGAGAGTTTAGAAAAGCAGTTAAGAGTTTACAAAGTAAAAAAGTCATAGTAAACAAAAGACAGATTAAGCGCGGGATATACAGTGTCAAGATAGTAGAGAGCAAAATAAGTGATTTTAAAACGTGGTTGAGTAGATTTCACGGAGTAGCTACTAAGTACTTACAGAGCTACTTGATGTGGTTTGTGATAATGAATAAGTACTTAAAAGAGTTGATAGATCCTGATATTGGCAGACTACTGAACCTGTCATCGCACGACAGATGGGCGTGGGACAAGTATAGAGAGATAGTTAGTCAAAGATATGATTAACATACTGTAAAGTATAACAAAAATTTGTTGTTAAACTTTCTCACAACCTTTTCTCCTTCTCCTTATCACACTCTTAATTACTGTAAAATTATTTATTGAGATAGGCGTTTAGTATGGCGCTTCATAGGAACCATAATAGTCTTCATCAAAATCTTCATTAATTTTTGACTCAAAAACTTGTTTTTCGAAATTAATATTGGAAATGTCCTCATCAGTAAATAATGCAAACTGATTGAGAAAATAAAGATTTACAGTACCTAATGGGCCATTTCTATGTTTTAAAAGGATTATTTCAGCTTTATTTTTAACTGCTGCTAATTTGTCTTCATCTACTTGCTCTTCTTTCATATAGTATTCAGGTCTATAGATACCTATTACAATATCAGCATCCTGTTCTATAGCTCCAGATTCTCTAAGGTCAGATAATTGAGGGCGCTTAGTGCCACTTCGTTTTTCTACATCACGGCTTAATTGTGATAAAGCAATCACAGGTATATTTAATTCTTTTGCTAGAGCTTTTAATGCTCTACTAATAGATGCTATTTCTTGTTCTCTATTACTATTTCGATCTATTTTAGCTGTCATTAATTGCAAATAATCTATATATACAGCTTGTATATCATATGCTTGCTTAAGCCTACGTGCTTTAGCTCTTAATTCAAATATTGATAAGGCAGGAGTGTCATCCAAAAATAATTTAACATTAGATAATTTATTCATTGCTTCATTTAAAGTCATCCATTCCATATCATCTAATTCACCTTTCCTTATTCTTTCACTAGATATTTGTGTTTGAGCAGACAATATTCTGATCACTAATTGTGGTGCGGTCATTTCTAAAGAAAAAAATGCTATTGGCAAGCCAAACTCCACAGCCATATTACGTGCCATTGATAGAGCAAAAGCTGTTTTTCCCATGCCAGGTCTAGCTGCTATAATTATTAAATCAGATGGTTGTAACCCACCTGTAAGCTGATCTAAATGATAATAACCTGTTACTACACCAGTATATTCACCTTGATTTTTGTAAGCTGTTTCTATCTGTTCTCTCACTACTTGCAATACTGATGGCATAGATCTAAAAGAACGTCTGAGATTTTGTTCATTAATTTGGAATAATGCATTTTCAGCTTCATTTAATATGTCGAAGGCATCAGAAGTAGCATCATAGGCTTCAGTTATAATATTATTAGATATTTCTATTAGTTTACGTTGTATATATTTTTCTATCAAAATTCGTGCATGATATTCTATATTAGCAGCTGATATTACTCTATCGGTTAATTGTGCGATATATGCTGGCCCACCTATGAAATCGATTTCACCGTTTTTCCTTAAATAATTTGTTACTGTTATCACATCTATTGGTTCACCTATTGGATATAATGCTAATATAGCAGCAAAAATACGTTGATGTGCTTCTTTATAAAATACTTCTGGCTGCAATATATCTATTACCGTGGCTAATGCGTTAGGTTCTATTAATAATGCTCCTAATACTACTTCTTCCGTTTCTAAATCACTTGGGGGTATTTTACCACCAAATATTTCATTATATTCTATATTTTTAGTCCTTGAACTGCTTGGAGTTGTTTTTTTAGTCGTTGTTTTCTTTTCTTCAGCCATAAAAATTTTCTTATTTTACAAATGTATTAATAAAAATTATATTTTTTAAAAAAATTTTTATTTGTTGATATTAAACAATAAAAAATATGATAAATATTATGTATATTTATATTGTTAAAAATTATTAGATTTGCAAAAAACAAATATGTCAAATACTATAATTGATAAAAATGTTTTAGATGATGTATTAAAAAAGTTTAATGTTAGCTCTCTGGTTGATACATCTATCAGGCAGATGTGCCAAATTGTAGATAAATTAGAAAGAGAAACAGGTGTTAGATATATAAGGATGGAGCTTGGTAATCCTGGCTTACCACCTGTCCAACTGGGAGTGGATGCAGAAATAGAAGCTCTCAAGCAAGGCATTGCTGCTGTTTACCCTGATATACAAGGTTATAAACCATTAAAAAATGAAATTAAAAAATTTGTAAAAAATTTTCTAGATTTAGATGTAAATGAAGAAAATTGTTTACCTACTGTAGGATCTATGATGGGAAGCTTTACTTCTTTTATGACGCTCATTCATATTCATAAAGAGAAGAAAAAATTATTATTCCTAGATCCAGGATTCCCTGTTCATAAATTACAAGCCAAAGTTTTAGGTTCAGGTTCTGATCATATTGATGTTTATAATTATCGTGGTAAAAAATTAGAAGAAGCATTAGAGAAATATTTATCTACCGGAGAATTTTATGGGCTTATATATAGTAATCCAAACAATCCATCTTGGATAGTTTTCACTGATGAAGAGCTCCAAATAATTGCAAAAATAGCTAAGAAATATGATGTTGTTGTAATTGAAGATTTAGCCTATTTCGGAATGGATTTTAGACAAGATTATGGTAAACCAGGTGTACCTCCATATCAGCCTACAATAGGTAAATATTATGATCAATATATTCTCCTTATAAGTAGCTCCAAAGTATTTTCTTATGCTGGACAAAGGATAGCTATGATGGTAGTTAGTCCAGAATTATTTAATAGACATTTCCCAGATCTTAAAACTAATTTTCATTCGGATCATTTCGGTACTGCATTGATTTTTGAAAGTATTTATAGTGTTAGTAGTGGTACGAGTCATTCTCCACAATATGCTTTATATGCTATTCTGAAAGCTGTAAATGAAGGTAAATATAATTTTAGAGATGAAGTACTTATCTATGGAGAAAAAGCTAAAATAATGAAAAAACATTTTTTAGAAAATGGATTTCAATTAGTTTATGACAAAGATGTAGATAAGCCTATAGCTGATGGATTTTATTTTACAGTTAAATATCCTGGCCTTGATGGTAATGAGATTCTTTATCAGTTATTACTGCATGGTATAGGTGCTATATCACTAAAAATTACAGGATCAGATATTCATGAGGGAATAAGAGCCTGTGTATCATTGATACCAATGGAAATGATGGATGAGCTAGGAAGAAGGTTGAAAATTATGAAAGAAAACATTGAACAAAATAAAAAATAAATAAATAATATGGCAAAATTTAAAGGTGCAATAGTAATAGACATAGAAAAATGTAAAGGGTGTGGCTTGTGTGTAGAAGTATGCCCTCAAGATGTAATAGTCCTTGGTAATAATGTAAATGCCAAAGGTTATTTCTATGCAGACATAATTAAAGAAGATTGTACAGCTTGTGAAAATTGTGTTATGGTTTGTCCAGACACAGTTATTACACTGTATAAAGCAAAACTAGAAGTTTAATATTAAAAAAAAGTACAAAATATGGGAGAAATACGTTTAATGATGGGAAATGAAGCTATTGCTGAAGCTGCTATACGTGCTGGTTGCGATGGCTACTTTGGTTACCCCATCACACCTCAATCAGAGGTATTAGAATATTTAATGGCTGAGAAGCCTTATGAACGTACCGGCATGGTAGTTTTACAAGCAGAGAGTGAAGTAGCATCTATCAATATGCTATATGGTGGTGGTGCTGCTGGCAAAAGAGTTATGACTACATCTTCTAGCCCTGGTATTAGCTTAATGCAAGAAGGAATTTCTTATATGGCTGGTGCAGAAATTCCTTGTCTAATAGCAAATGTTGTGCGTGGAGGTCCCGGATTAGGAACAATTCAACCTTCTCAAAGTGATTATTTCCAAGCTACTAAAGGTGGTGGACATGGAGATTATTATTTGTTCGTTTTAGCTCCTTCTTCTGTTCAAGAAATGTCTGACTTTGTAAAACTTGGTTTCGAAATGGCTTTTAAATATCGTAATCCAGTAATGATCTTATCAGACGGAGTTATTGGCCAAGTAATGGAAAAAGTCGAACTTTTCGACCCTATACCTAGAAGAACTGAAGAAGAAATTATTAAAGAATGCCCTTGGGCAACTACAGGAAAAACTCCAAATAGAGAACGCAATATTATTACCTCTCTAGATCTAGATCCCATTAGACAAGAAAAACATGTCATGCACCTTAAAGAAAAATATGAAAAAATGAAAGAAGATGCTATGTGGGAAAATATTAAGACTGATGATGCTGAGTATTTAATAGTAGCTTATGGTTCTAGTGCGAGAATTGGACAAAAAACAGTAGATTTAGCTCGTGCAGAAGGTATTAAAGTTGGTTTATATAGACCAATTACTTTATATCCTTTCCCAGATAAAGAACTTGAAAGATTGTCTAAACAAGTTAAAGGTATTTTGTCTGTAGAGATGAGTTTAGGTCAATTAGTAGAAGACGTTAGATTGGCAGTGCACGATAGAGTGCCAGTAGAGCATTATGGAAGAGTAGGTGGGTCAATACATACTCCATTCCAAGTACTGAATGCATTAAAAGAAAAAATTGTTAACAAGTATTAAAGATTGTAATTATGGATGTAAAATTTGAAAGTTGGAAAGAAATAATAAAAGACGAAAACATTGTTTTCAAAAAGACAAAAGTTCTCACAGACAATGTTTTGTCATATTGCCCTGGTTGTGGTCATGGAGTAGCTCATAGATTGATAGCAGAGACAATAGAAGAAATGGGCATACAGGATCAGACTATTGGTATTGCACCAGTAGGTTGTTCTGTTTTAGCTTATGAATTTTTTGATATAGATATGCAACAAGCTGCTCATGGTAGAGCTACTGCTCTTGCTACTGCTATTAAAAGACTCTATCCTAATAAATTTGTTTTTACTTATCAGGGTGATGGAGACCTCGCTGCTATAGGTGGTAATGAAACTCTGCATGCATGTAATAGAGGAGAAAATATTGTTGTTATTTTCATAAATAATGGTATTTATGGTATGACAGGTGGACAAATGGCACCTACCACATTAGATGGTATGGTAACTTCTACTTCTCCATATGGTAGAGATCCACAAATTATGGGTCATCCTATACATATGACAGAATTAGTTGCTAAGCTACCAGGTACCTATTATGTTACTAGACAATCTGTTCATAAACCCGCTAACGTTAGAAAAGCTAAAAAAGCAATTAGAAAAGCTTTTGAAAATCAGCAGCAAAATAAAGGATTATCCTTTATAGAAATAGTTTCTAACTGTAATAGTGGATGGAAAATGACACCTATAGAGGCTAATAAATGGATGGAGGAAAATATGTTCAAAGTTTTCCCTCTTGGTGATATAAAGGTAGAAGGCCAAATAATTAAAGAATTATAAAATTGTATTATTATGACAGAAGAAATAATTATCGCAGGCTTTGGTGGACAGGGTGTCCTATCAATGGGTAAGATTTTAGCAACTACTGGTATGAAGCAAGGTCTAAATGTTAGTTGGTTCCCATCCTATGGTCCAGAAATGCGTGGTGGTACCTCTAATGTAACAGTTATCCTTAGTGATGAACGTATTAGTAGTCCTGTATTAAATGAATTTGACACAGCAATAATCTTAAATCAACCTTCTTTAGATAAATTTGAAAATTCTGTGAAACCAGGCGGCATCTTAATATATGATCCTCATGGCATCACACGTCATCCTGAAAGAACAGATATAAAAATTTATCAAATCGAGGCTTCTAACAAAGCTGTAGAAACAGGTAATATGAAAATTTTTAACATGTTCGTGCTAGGTGGTTATCTAAAACTAAAACCTATAGTATCTTTTGAATATATCGAAGAAGGGCTCAAAGAATCTCTCCCAGAACGTCATCATCATCTGATACCAGCTAATTTAAATGCTATTAAAGTAGGACAAGAGATTATCAAACAAATTAGATAAATCTAGTTGAATAATACAAAATTTCTATTAGATTCTTTTTATACAGAATTTTCTAAACCTAAATATTGGGAAATAGATCCAATTAAAATTCCCGCTATTTTCTCTGATCCTTTAGACATTGAAATAGCGGGTTTTTTTAGTGCTATAATAGCATGGGGAAAACGCGAAAATATTGTAAAAGCTGCTAAAAATTTAATGCAATTGATGGATTATCAGCCATATAAATTCATAACTGGACAAAAAAATAAATGGAAATCTTGTGAATCTTTTGTTTACCGTACCTTTCAACCGATGGATTTATTTTATTTTTTAGATGCCCTGCGTCTGATATATCTCAAATATGATAGTTTAAATAATTTAGTAAAAATTCATTATGATAAAAATAATGATTTGTTAGATGGCATTAGAGTTATTAGAGATTTATTTTTGTCTGTACCTCATGAACGACGCAGCGAAAAGCATATCCCCAACCCAGATAATAATAGTGCTTGTAAAAGAATTAATTTATATTTTAGATGGATGGTTCGCAATAATAATGAAGGATTAGATTTTGGAATTTGGCAAAATATACCGACATCTTCTCTATATATACCTTTAGATCTTCATGTAGGAATGGCCGCACGAGAATTAGGACTGTTATCACGTAAACAAAATGACCTGAAAGCAGTGTTGGAATTAACAAATAATCTGAAATTATTAGATCCTTTAGATCCGATTAAATATGACCTTGCACTTTTTGGTTATAATTATTATAAAAATAAAATTTTCTAATTTATTTATAAAGTTTAACTTTGTAAGATTTTTTAATTTATTAAAAAATGAAATTTAATTATTTATTTGTGTTGATATTATTATTGAGTTTGACATCATGCTCAAGTTATTATTATCCTAATTTATTGATGACTAATTTGAATGAAAATGATCTAAAAGATATTAATGAGCTTCAAATACCACCAGCTCAAACCATTAAAAAAGGAGATCAATTTATTATATCTATTTATCCTAATAAAGGTGAACAACTAGTTATTTCGCCTAATGTTAATAATACAATAAATAGGGAAAATACATCTAATATAATCTATTATGTTAATGAAAGTGGTAATATTGATTTACCATTATTAGGTGATATTTATGCAGAAGGCTTGCAAATAGAGACATTTAAAGATACTCTCACTAAATTATATTCTCATTTTATCACTGATCCATATATAATCCTTAGCTGGACAAATAAAAAAGTTTATGTTTTTTCGCAAGGCAATGGTAATGCAACAGTAATCCCTTTTTCTAATTCATATATTACATTACTGGATGCCATTACGGGCAGTGGTGGCATAGGAGAAGCTAATTCTGATAAAATTATAATAGCTAGACCATTGAATAATGAACAAAATTTTTCTTTTTATCAGGTAAATTTACAAGATAAAGAAAATCTATATTTAGGGAATGTTTATCTAAAAGATGGCGATATGGTATATATTATTCCTAAACAAAGGGTCCTATACAGAGCTGTAAGCGAAGTATCTCCTTATTTATCATTTTTAAATACTGTTTTAATTATTGTTCAATTTTTTATTAAATAAATTATATAAAATGTTTAAGAGTGATGATCTAGTACAGCTAAGGAGTGAATTGAATGAAATAGATAAAGAGCTATTTATTTTATTTATAAAAAGATATAAATTGTGCAAACAAATTGGAGAAGTTAAGAAATCTCTCAATATCCCTATTTATCAACCTCAAATATATAATGATAAATTAAATAGAATTATTGAAAAAGCACAAGTAGAGAATATTCCAAAAGATGTAATAGAGAAATTATATAATACAATTCATGAAATATGTGTAGATGCACAATCTATAGGTTAATTAAAAGGTTTTAAGTAAAAAAATGAGAAATGTCTTTTTTAGAATTTATTATAGTTTACAATACTATTTGACTAAAAAAAATCCAATAAATTTGCATTCACCATTTCTATATCAATTATATTTAAAAACATATAGAACGGATTATAAAATACCACAACAACTCGTATCATATCAAAATAAATTATCTAAACGCAACGAATATATCGAATTTCAATCAATAGGTGCTAACAAAAAATTTATAAAAACTAGAGTAAACAAATGGCAAAAAAGAATATCTACTAAATTGCAAAAACGCAAATATATTATAGGATTAGCCGAATATTTTCACGCCAAAAAAATTTTAGAATTAGGCGGAGGATTTGGGAAAACATCTGCTATGCTTGCTTCATCGTTACCACTTACAGAAATTTATACTATAGAAGGAGTAACTGTACTTAATAATTATATTACTAATTTGAAAAATGAATTGAATTTAGTAAATTTATATAATTTTAATCTAGATTTTAATACTGCAATAGATAAATTTATTAACGAAAATAAAAAATTTGAATTAATAATTGTAGATGGTTCACATCATTATGAAACTACTCTTAAAACAATTAATCAATTACCTGCTATTCTATCAGAGCAATCAATTGTAATTTTAGATGATATTAACTATTCTCGAAGTATGTATCAGGCATGGAAAGAAATAATTAAAAATAATGATTTTTTTGATGTTAAATGGGAAAGAAATGGTTATGGACTGTTAATTAAAAATCCAGATATAAGTAAACAAGTTTTAAAGATATAAAAAGAAGAGATTTAATCATATGTATAAATTTGTAAAAATATAAGAAAATGAGAAAAAATTTTTTACGTACTAAAATAATAGCTACTATTGGACCAACATCATGGAATAAAGAAACTATAGAAAAAATGCTATTGGCTGGCACAAATGTTTTTAGATTAAATTTTTCACATTTTAATTATGAAAAATTCGAAGAAATCATAAATATCATTAGACAGACATCAACAACACTTAAAATACCATGTGCTATTTTAGCAGATTTGCAAGGTCCTAAACTTAGAATTGGTGAAATAAAAGAAGGAACCATCCTAAAAGATGATTCTTACATTTTCATTACAAATAAAGAAATTATAGGTGATGAGAATGGTTTCACACTAAGATACGATAATTTTAATGAACTTAATAAAGGTGATCAAGTACTTATCGATGATGGTAAAATAATATTAACTATTGAAAAAATTTTAAATGAAAAGGAATTAAAAGCTAAAGTTGTACGCGGTGGCCTATTATTATCGCAAAAAGGGTTCAATATACCTCATGTAAACCTATCTATTCCTTCTCTCACTGATAAAGATAAAGAAGATATCAAATTTATTATTAATCATGATTTTGATTGGCTTGCACTATCTTTTATTAGAAGTGCAAATGATATTATACATTTAAAAGAATATTTAGAATCTCTCAATAGTGATATAAGCATAATAGCAAAAATAGAAAAACCTGAAGCACTAAAACAATTAAATCAAATAATAAGTTTATCTGATGGAGTAATGATAGCTAGAGGAGACCTGGGCGTAGAAGTGCCTATACATCAATTACCTATTTGGCAAAAAAGAATTATCACTAGAGCCCGTCAATTAGCTAAACCTGTCATAGTGGCTACACAATTACTCAGAAGTATGATAGATGATATTATTCCATCCCGTGCAGAGGTTACTGATATTGCAAATGCAGTGCTAGATGGAACAGATGCTCTGCTATTAACTGATGAAACAAGCCTTGGTAATAATCCTATTTTGGTTATAGAAACTATGGCTAAAATCATTGGCGAGGTCGAAAATAATCCAGAATTTAATAAATTACTGACTAGAAATTTCAAAATGGCTTCACCACTCAAAATTAATTGTAATAAAATACAATATGTTACTGCGTCTATAGCAGCAGATGTCGTTTTAACATATCCTATATCTGCGATAATTGGTCTCACATATACAGGGTCATCCATTATTCAAATTTCTTCTTATCGTTCGCCTGTACCTATTTTTGCTTTCACTTCTCAAAATAGAGTCATTAGAAAGCTTTCGCTCATATGGGGAGTAAGATCTTTCTTTTATGATAATCAAAATAGTACTGACGAAACAATAGAAGATACACTTAATCTTTTAAAAGAAAATGAATATTTAGAAGCTGGTGATTGGGTCATACATACAGCTAGTATGCCAATAAATGCAAAAAAACACATAAATACTATCAAGATTTCAATAGTAGAATAAAAAAATCAAAAATAAATATCGAAATAAAAATTTTGGGAAAAAGGGTTTAAAAAAGGGATTTGTAAAATCTTTAAATGTTATGAATTAAATATGTTAACGACATCAGAGAACTGTACCGCTCCCACGCCCGCCTATCCGACGCCGCCAAATTCAACAACCTCCCCGTATCTTCTATTATCTTATCCGCCAGATACTTCCCCTTCACAACAAACCACATTATGTAGTTCGTCAAATACTTTGTAGCCACTCCTCGAAACTTATAATATATCCAGCTAACAAAAGCTGATATCTTCTTATGAACAGTTGATACACTGTATATACCATCTTTCTTCTTTTTCTTAGAATATATCTCTTTGTGTTTGATGTGCTCTGCATTTACAGTCTTAAAAGCTTTTTTATCGCTCCCGCAAACAACTGAATCTTTGGATATGCGTGATTTTAGGAATTCTGATACGTGCTCGGCTTGTACTTGTTTATCTTCTAATTTTTTGAAAAGTATATTTCCACTTCTATCAGTGGCTGCTAATACGGCTACTTTCGTTGGCTTTTTTTTCTTCAACTTTTTTATCTCTTTCTTGTCACGCTTCTTTTTGCCTTTTTCTGAGTAATTCATTAGTAACTCCTCTAATTCTACTACTCCAAAGAAATTAACATTATCTTCAAAAGATTGCAAAGCACTTAAAATTCTATGTCGCCAAAAGAAGCTCGTTTGTAAGCAAATACCAACGTTCCTGGCACATTCTCTCAAAGTCATTCCTGCAGACATACATTTGATGTATTCTAGCATTTTATCTCTGTGGTGAATGCCATACATAAAGGTACCAGTTGTAACTCTGAATTGCCTACTACAATTTTTACACATGTAGTTTTGCACTCCATTTTGCAAGCCATTTTTGATTACGTGGCT
>LFTI01000077.1:332-18787 GCA_001513285.1 Rikenellaceae bacterium DTU049 | reverse complement strand
GTGAGATATAAAATAAAAGATACATTCAAAGTATAATAGTAGTTATCTCACGGGGTAAATTTCTATCATTCTCTGTGCTCTTTGTGCCTTCTTTGAGAACTTTGTGGTTAAGATTTTATTTAAAAAACAAATATTATCAAATTTTTGTTAAATGACTATTAAATTAATTCACTTTAATTTTTATTATTTTTGCAAAATAAAACATTTTTTATGTCGGAAACTAGGAATTTTAAAAGATACACTATTACTACAGCATTACCATATGCTAATGGTCCCATTCATATTGGTCATTTAGCAGGAGTATATGTGCCCGCAGATATATTTGTTAGATATTTAAGGATGAGAGGCAGAGAAGTATTGTTTGTAGGAGGTAGTGATGAGCATGGTGTTCCCATCACCATTAGAGCAAAAAAAGAAGGAGTATCGCCACAGCAGATAGTAGATCATTATCATAATATCATAAAAAAATCTTTTGAAGAATTTGGAATTAGCTATGACATCTACTCGCGCACATCTAGCCAGACACATCATAAGTTCAGTCAAGATTTTTTTCTTAATTTATTAAATAAAGGAGAATTAATAACTCAACAAAGTTTACAATATTTCGATGAGGAAGCAGGGCAGTTTTTAGCTGATAGATATATTGTAGGTACTTGTCCCAATTGTGGCAATGAGGAAGCATATGGAGACCAATGCGAGAAATGTGGTTCGTCTCTCAGTCCGCAGGAGCTTATAAATCCACACTCTACATTATCTGGTAGTAAGCCCGTATTAAAAGAGACAAAGCACTGGTATCTACCTTTAGACAAATACGAACCATGGCTTAGGCAATGGATTTTAGAAGAACACAAAGAATGGAAAACAAATGTTTACGGTCAATGTAAAAGTTGGCTAGACAATGGATTACAACCAAGAGCAGTAACAAGAGATTTAGATTGGGGAGTTCCTGTTCCATTAGCAGAAGCTCAAGGGAAAGTTTTATATGTTTGGTTTGAGGCTCCATTAGGATATGTTTCTGCTACCATTGATTGGGCTGCACGGGAAGGTAAAGATTGGCAAGTTTATTGGAAAGATCAGCAAACCAGATTAATACATTTCATTGGTAAAGATAATATAGTTTTTCATTGTATTATTTTCCCCACTATGCTAAAGATGGATGGCTCATATATATTACCAGATAATGTACCTGCTAATGAATTTATGAATTTAGAAGGTAAAAAAATTTCTACATCTCGTAATTGGGCTGTGTGGTTAAATGAGTATTTAGAAGATTTCCCTGGTAAACAAGATGTACTTAGGTATGTGCTCACTGCTAATATGCCTGAGACCAAAGATAATGATTTCACTTGGAAAAATTTTCAACATCATAATAATAATGAATTAGCTGCTATATATGGCAATTTGGTTAATAGAGCTATTGTGTTAACTCATAAATATTATAATGGAAAAGTTCCTGAGAATTTTTTGTTTGAGGATGAAGAAAGTATTTATTCCTTTATAGCAAATAAACGTGATGAGGTTAGTAATCATTTAGAGCAATTTAGATTTCGTGATGCTCTAAACTCTATGATGGATGTTGCTAGATTTGGTAATAAATATTTAACAGAAAAAGAACCGTGGAAATTAGTGAAATCTAGCCCAAATATTACTAAAGGGATTATTTACAATGTTTTACAAATAATAGCAAATTTAGCTTTGCTTAGCGAACCTTTTCTGCCTTTCACTGCTAAAAAATTACGTGAAGTTTTAAATATCGACTTATTAGATTGGGACAGTATAGGTAGCCCTTTATTAAAAACTTGTGATATGATTGCTGAACCATCTATACTTTTCGAACAAATTACTGATGAAATGATCGAAAAGCAATTAAATAAATTGCATCAAAATGATAACAAAGCTATTATTCAAAATAATTTGTCAGACCTCAAACCAGCAATAAAATGGGAAGATTTCGACAAAATTGATTTACGCATAGGTAGAGTGCTATCAGTAGATAAAGTGCCAGATGCAGACAAACTTTTAAAATTAGAATTAGATTTCGGTGGCATAACTCGTACTATAATATCTGGTATAGCTCAACACATAAAACCTGAAGAAATTATTGGCAAAAATGTGATAGTAGTTGCTAATTTAGAAAAAAAGAAAATTAGAGGAATAGAGTCTGAAGGAATGGTTATTTTTGCTGAAAATAAAGATGGTAAATTACTACCTATCTTTGCTGATGATAATGCTAATCCTGGTGATAAGGTTAAATAATTTAACTTTTTTATAGAGAAATTTTTAAAAATTTTAGTAATAATAATGAGAATTAAATTAGAAAGTATATACAAAACTTTCAAGCCAGTAGAAGTATTGAAAGATATAAATCTGGAGATTTTAGATAATGAATTCGTATCAATAGTAGGTCCTAGTGGAGCTGGTAAATCTACACTATTGCATTTAATAGGTACTTTAGAAAAACCTGATAAAGGTTCAGTGAAATATGATGATAAAGACATTTATAAATTGAATGATAAAGAATTAAGTAATTTTCGCAATAAAAATATCGGTTTTGTATTTCAATTTCATCATTTATTACCTGAATTTTCTGCGATAGAAAATGTGATGTTGCCAGCATTAATAGCAGGTATTAGTAAAGAAAAAGCTTCAGAAAAAGCTGAAAGACTATTGACTGAATTAAATCTGAATCATCGGCTAACTCATAAACCGCAAGAGTTATCAGGTGGTGAACAACAACGCGTTGCTATCGCTAGAGCTTTGATAAATGATCCTAAATTTTTATTAGCTGATGAGCCAACAGGCAACCTAGATAGCCAAAATGCAGAAGAGGTCATAAATCTTTTTAAAAGATTGCACACTCAAGCAAATCTAACTATCATACTAGTAACTCATCAAGAGTCTTTTGCTAATATTTCAGATAGGATTATACACATTAAAGATGGTTGTATTGTTAAATAATTAAATTTCATTTGTAAATTATGTTTTTTTTAAATTTACAAGGTAATCTAAAAAGATTTTATATTTAAACATAATAGTATTATTCATTCTTTCTACAATGTAATATATCATTTACTCAACTATTGTAAAAAAATAAATGTATCTTTGTAAAAATATTAAAAATATTTATGGATAAAATAATTTATGATATTCCAGAGATATTAGATGACATTAGGATAGGCAAGCTAATAATAGTAGTAGATGATGAGGACAGAGAAAATGAAGGAGACTTCATAGTAGCTGCAGAAAAAATAACTCCAGAAATAATAAATTTCATGTCTAAATATGGAAGAGGTTTGATATGTACACCTTTGACTCAAGAAGTAGCAGATAGATTAAACTTGCCATTAATGGTGCAACATAATACGGCTCCACATAATACAGCTTTCACTATTTCTATTGATTTATTAGGTCAGGGTAATACTACAGGTATATCAGCAGCAGATAGAGCTAGAACTATATTTTGGCTTACAAGAGATGAGGCAAAACCAGAAGATTTTGGTAGACCAGGACATATTTTCCCTTTGATAGCTAAACCTGGTGGAGTTTTAGAACGCGCAGGTCATACTGAAGCAGCTATAGATCTTTGTAGATTGGCTGGACTGAAACCTGTAGCTACTTTAGTAGAAATAATGAACGATGATGGCACTATGGCTAGATTACCACAATTAATTGAAATATCTAAAAAATTTGATATTAAAATTACTAGTGTTAAAAGATTAATTCAATATAGACTAAAAAATGAATCTTTAATAAAGGAAGTAGAAGAAGTATTTCTCCCTACAGAATATGGTAATTTTCAATTAAAAGCTTTTGTACAATTAACAAATAATCTCACACATTTAGCTTTGGTTAAAGGTAAATGGAATGAAGATGAACCAGTGCTGGTGAGAGTGCATTCATCATGTGTGACTGGTGATATTTTCGGTAGTTATAAATGCGATTGTGGACCACAGCTACATCGTGCGATGCAAATGATAGAAAACGAAGGTAAAGGACTTTTGGTATATATGAATCAAGAAGGAAGAGGCATAGGTTTGATAAATAAATTAAAAGCTTATCACCTTCAGGAACAAGGTATGGACACTGTAGAAGCAAACTTAGCTCTTGGGTTTAAGGACGATGAAAGAGATTATGGTATAGGTGCTCAAATTTTAAGAACTTTAGGAGCTAAAAAAATTAAATTGATTACTAATAATCCAATAAAAAAAATCGCCCTTGAAGCTTATGATATTCAAATATTAGAAACTATTCCTTTAGAGATAGAGCCTAATCCATACAATAGATTTTATCTGCAAACAAAAGCTGATAAAATGGGACATACTATCAGTACTTTTAAACATAAATCTGATAAATAATTCAATAATTTTATTTTTTAACTGCTTATTTCCATAAATTTAAATGAAGTGGAAATATGAATAATAATTTTACTAAAGTGTAAATAAAAAAAGCCAACTTTGATATAGTTGGCTTTTTTTTAACAATTATTTTAATGAATTAATGTGTAATAACTATTTTTTGTCTTAATAAAGGATTTTCTAAGAAATTAACAACATAAATACCTGCAGATAAATCATTAACATAAATAGGACAATTGCTTGATGATATTAGTTGATCTTTTACTATTTGTCCATTAATATTAATAATTTGCATATGCATGCCAAGAGCATTAGAAATAGTTATAAAATCTGAGGCTGGAGAAGGATAGATATTAATTTGATTATTAGCATATTGGTCGATTCCCACACTTACTAATGGTGCTTTAGCAGTTTGTACGACTTCTTTTGATGGGGTATGTTGTACGAAAGCAACTATCTCACTGTTATTAATATTTACTCCAGTAGGCACATCTATTGTGATAGTAAATGTTAAAGAGTCATTTTGTGAAAAATCTAAGCTAGTACCATTAGCATTAGGATAGAACTTTCTGCAAACGTAGTCTAGCTCTGTCATTCCCATCCAACTTTGAGCTATATTGCTTTCAGTGAGAGCTACAAAGAGTTTCAGGTCAGAAGTGAAATAACTTAAAGCTTCTTTTACAGAAATTGTAGCTACGAATTGAGTTTCATTTATTTTATTTATAGATAAATAGTTGATATGAGTTGCTGGAACGACATTTCTCATTTGATAAACAGTATTATACGAAGTATATAAACTACCACTACCACTTAGGCCACCCTCTAATGTATAAACACCATCTACCCATGTTGTAGGAGTATAAATAGTAGAAGCATATAATCCTAAACGTGTATTGCCATCTGTAGAAGCGTAGCTATCTCCTGCATGATAATTGATAACAGCCACTTGAGCATTGTTAGTAATTAATCCGGTTACACCTCTTGCAGCACTTGGGCAATATGGACAATCAGTAGCTGTAGCTATTTCGAATAAGACTAAATTTCTATCTACGCCACCTGGAATAGTGATATTAACTGAATCTGGTGCAGATACGCCCTGTGATGTAATATAACTAAATAATTTGTAAGTTAAAGTTTGAGGATATACATGAACATCAGTGTAGCTAGTAGCAGTAGCATCTATTTCATCAATTAATTGATTATTACGCATCAAAAAGTATTTAGTAGGTGTTGTAGAAGGGGCATCCCAAGTTAGGTGAACATCAAATTGATTTTGTAATGTTGCAGTTAATGATGATGGAGAATCTGGAGCTGTTACTTCTTCTACTAAAATATCATCTATATAGTAACCTGCTTGTGATGGGGTTTCTGACCAACCAAAGAAGTTTACTGCATCTAATTTTTTCAAAGTACCATCACCAAAAGTTCCACTACTAAATTTCCACATATGCATAAATTGTCCATTAAATTCAATAGTAGCAATATCATCATCTAAATCTACAATAATTAAAACTTGATGCCATTCATTTTGTGTATATGCAATGCTATCAGCGGATGCTGCACCTGCATCTACGACCAAATATCCATTATTTTTAAAATAAGCTTGCATAGCCCACACACTATTAGCTCCAGCAAAATTATTCAAAATGTTAAAATAACCGAGTTTACCACTTTCAACAAAAATTTTGAATGAAATAGCATATCGTCCTGTAGTATAATCACTTAATTGTAGAACTAAATCATTATTTGTTTGAATATAAACAGAATTAGGTGCTGATGATGCTTGATTTGTAGAAACCATAGGATCTTCACTAGTGCCTGGAGCACTACTCCAAGTAGTCCATGGTGAGCCTGCCTGCTGGGCAAAATAAGTTCCAGCAGTGTACGAATCCACATTTTCATCTACTATAGGCGTTTGTCCATAAATGATCATTGTAGATAATAAAATCGAAATAAATAATAAAAACTTTCTCATAATTTTAAATTTTTTTATGTTGGTAAGCAAAATTAAAAAATTTTTTTATTTAAAAAAATTTTAATTTAATTTTGTATAAAATATCCAAATTAATTTTATTATGAATACACAAAAAACAATTTTATTTGCCATATTAATATTATCATTGAGTTTTTTACAAGCTCAGATAACTATTACATATGATGATCAGCCACCTATACCATTATCGACTGTTGAGAATTACACATCAATAAGTGGATTAGATATTTCTGCAAATGGAGCTAATCAGACATGGGATTTATCTGATTTAATATCTGAAGGATCATCGACTTTAGATATAGTAAATTTAAATTCTTTACCTTTTGCTAATCAGTTTCCTAATGGTAACTACGCAGTTTCATTAAATGATTATTATTATACTATAATCTCAAAAAATACGAATAATCTATCTATAATAGGGAGTGTTTTTCCTGTAGACCAATTCAATACAATATTATATGTTAAAAATTCATCTCCAGAGTTAGTTTATACATTCCCTTTCACGATGGGTTCAATAGTAGAAAGCTATCCTCGAAGTAGTACTAAAATATTTATAGATACCACTATCAATAGTATTTATATAGATAGTGCTGCAATAGATATAAAAAGTTACGTTAAAAAAGAAGTAGTAGGTTGGGGGACACTTGCATTATCTAATGGTAATTTTCAAGTACTTAAAGTTGCTGTATCTAGAAAAGATACTACGACAATAAATGCTAAATTAATGGCAACGGTTTGGACACCTATTATGGGAGATACATCTCAGAGTAATAGTGTTGAATTTGTTATGAAAAATTTACTTTATCCATTAGCTTCTGTAGAACTTGATCCTCTTTTACAACCCACAAATGTTTATTGGGTTGATGTAGATCCTTCTTTAAATATTAATGACAATGTATGTTCTAATATTAAATATTTCCCCAATCCTGTAATTGATAATATTATTTTCGAATCAAACGAGCCAATTAATAAAATAGTAATTCTGTCTTTAGATGGTAAAAAAGTACTAGAAAAAGACTTAGATTATGAAAAAAATATAAGTTTGAATTTAAGTAACTTGTCGTCAGGCACTTATTTGTTTACTCTATATAATGACAAATCTATAATAAGAACAGGTAAAATTATTAAGGAATAAGAACTAAAAGAGGAAAAAATCAAATATTAAATACTATATTATAAAATCGAGTTAGGCGTTTAAATAATTTGATATGTAATTAAAGAGAAGAATAAATCATTTATTTTTTTATCTTTTTTTTCTGAGGGAGGCTATCCTTTAGCTCAGGTAGATAAAGTAATGTTTTCAAATAATTATATAATAATCGCACACCGACACCTGTGCCACCTTTAGGCCAATAACCCCAATGATGCGTCAGATATGCTGGACCACCAATATCTATATGAATAAAAGGGAAATTAGAAAAAAATTCTAAAAATTTACCAGCAGTTATAGCACCAGCATAATCACCACCTGCATTTTTAATATCAGCAATATCACTTTTAATATAATCGAAGTAGTCATCCCATAAAGGAAATTCTACAAGTCTCTCGTTAGTATCTATGGAAATCTTTTCTAAAGTTTTTAATAAAACTGTTGCTCTAGATTGCATAGCAGCCATCACATAGTGCCCTAGTGCTTTATGAGCAGCACCAGTCAGAGTGGAAATAGAAACAACTAAGGAAGGATCATATTTTTGTGCGAAACATAAAGCATCTGCTAAAATCAACCTACCTTCAGCATCTGTATTTATTACTTCAACTGTTTTGCCATTCATCATAGTAATTATATCACCAGGTAACAAAGAATTAGGACCAGGCATATTATCAGTAATAGGTATTAAGCCAATAGCATTAATAGGAATATGATTAGCAGCTAATGCATATAATAAACCTGCTACTACTGCACCTCCAGCCATATCAGATTTCATTTCATCCATATTTTTTGCTGGCTTTAGAGAAATACCACCTGTATCAAAAGTGATTCCTTTGCCAATAAAAATATAAGGATTAGAATTTTGAGCTAATTCGTCATTATAATGAATTATCAAAAAATATGGTGGAGTAGTACTTCCTCTGTTTACACCTAGTAATCCACCCATTTTCATACTTTCTATTTGTTTTTTCTCTAATACCTCAATATTTATAGGGATATCTTGAAATAAATTAATAATTTCTTGAACAAAAATAGAAGAATATAGATCTGATGGTGCTTTATTAACCATATCTCTTACCCAGAAAACAGCTTTTACTAGCTGGTATAATTCCATAAAATAAGCTTCATATTTTACAGGTACTTGCAAAATATATTTTATATTATTTTCTTTTTTAGCAAACGATTTATATTGATTAAAACTATAGCTATTAAGTAAAATACCTTCTACGAATTCATAAAGAAATTCCAGAGCATCTTCACTACATAATATCGCTAATTCAGATAAATTTTCATCAAGAGAGATCTTAGCTACTTCTGCTCCTACTCTTCTCATCTCTTCTTTATCATGTGGCTCTATGATTACTATTATTTCTAAATGAGTGCCTCTATTCAGTAAAATTATGTTTTTATTTTTCTTAATTTCTTTATTAATAATAGCCAAATCTCTATCTTCTAGTTTATTAGGCAAATCATCAATGCTTGTGCATAACCAAACATAATTTTTTGTACTACTTCTAATAGTGGAAAATGATAAATCAAACATAATTTTGTCATTAAAAGATTAAAGAAATAACCTACAATACTAAAAAATTCAATATTAAAAATGGATTTTAATCTCGTATTATTAGAAATTATTTCACAATTTCTAATAATTCAACTTTAAAAATAAGAGTAGAGCCAGCAGGTATTTCACCAATAGGTCTATCTCCATAAGCCAGATCTGATGGGATATATAATTCAAAAACAGAACCTACTGGCATTAAAGTAAGACCTTCTGCCCATCCAGGGATGACTTGATTTAGTCCAAATTCTATAGGTTCACCTCTTTCATAGCTACTATCAAATACTTTTCCATTGATAAGTTTCCCTTCATAATGAACCTTTACTTTATCTGTACTAGTAGGTTTAGGACCTTCGCCCATTTTAATAACTTTATATTGTAGCCCTGATGGTGTTTGATAAACTCCAGGATTATTTTTATTAGACTCTAAAAATTTTTGACCGACTTCTTTATTAAGTTTAGCTTCTTCTAATCTTTTAGCTTCTGATTTTTCCATAGCAATTTTTTGTAATTTTTGCATAACAGATTGGAACTCCTGATCAGTAAAAATTGTATCAACATTATTCAAAACATCTTCATATCCTGCTTTTAAATAATTTATATCAATATCGAGTTGATTATTTATAAAATTTTTTGCTAAATCAGTTCCTATCAAATAACTAACAGTATCTTTGAATGTGTTAAACTGAAGAGGTGCATTCGTAACTGACTTACTATTTTTTTTATCATTTTTTGAGCGTGAGCTGTCATTTTGCGCATTACAAGTATAAATTGCAAATAAAGATAAAATTGTAATAACAAAAACTTTCTTTTCCATTTTTTTTGTTACAAATTTACATCAAAAAAAGATATTGAAAAAAAATAATATTATGTATAAAAAAATTAAAACTATTATTAAAAGTAAATTTAAAGAGGACTCATGGGATTATTCCATAGTTTTTATATTATTAATTATTATGAAATCGGTGGATATGTCATAGAATTGATGTTTAAAGTATAATTGAAAAAGGAATTGAAAGAGGGTAAAGTATTACAAATTTTTGTTATACTTTACAGTATGTTAATAATATATTTGACTAACTATCTCTCTATACTTATCCCACGCCCATCTATCGTGGGATGACAAGTTTAATAGTCTGCCAATGTCAGGATCTATCAACTCTTTTAAGTACTTATTAACTATCACAAACCACATAAGGTAGCTTTGTAAGTACTTCGTAGCCACTCCGTGAAATCTACTCAACCATGTCTTGAAATCACTTATTTTGCTCTCTACTATCTTTACACTATATATCCCGCGTTTAATCTGTTTTTTGTTTACTATGACCTTTTTACTTTGTAAACTCTTCACAGCTTTTCTGAATTCTTTCTTTGGCTTTACACATATCAGATTGCTCTTTGATAATCTATTCTTCAGCTCTTCTCTTAATTGCTCATTTTTTACTTTTTTCTCTCCAACTTGTTTGAAAAGTAAATTACCTTCTCTGTCGGTTACGACTAATACTGCTACCTTGTGATGCTTTTTCTTTTTAGCTCGCATATATTCTTCTTTGTTTTTGAATTTTCTACCTTTTTCTGAATAGTTCATTAGCAGTTCATCAGCTTCTACAATTCCTGAGAAGCTTATACCACCTTCTAACGCTCTAATAGCAGCTAATATTTTGTGTCGCCATTCGAAGCTTGTTTTCAGACAAATGCCAACCTCATCAGCACACGCACGCAGACTTTTACCTTCGAGCATACATCTCATATAGTCGAGCATTAATGGATATTTTCGCATGCGATAGACAAAGGTGCGAGCAGTCTCACGAAATTGATAACCACAGGTTTTACATTTATAAACTTGTATGCCGTTTCTTTTGCCCGCTTTTATGACATTTTCACTTTTGCAGTCTGGACAGATGGCTGCGGTAGATTGAATTTTTACTTTTTGATAATCTACTGCTGTAGCATTGCTATTGACGAGATATTGATATAGCTCATCCAGGAAATCACGCTTGTGATCCTTGGGTAAAGCCAAGTATTTATCAATGTTTTCAAGTAATTCTTTCATAATTATAAAATTTTTGGCAAAATTAATATATTTTATTAATATTATAAAATATTTAAACTATAACATACAAATGTTAATTTGTCTACTCACACCTTTATCATTTTGATGTCATTAAAATTTTACTTTTATTTTATTATCAAACCCATATTTTAAATCTCTTAAATTAGTTTTTAGCACTACTTCATTATCTTTTGATTTATTTGCTAATGGGTGTGATACTTTTTTAATCTCACTAGGTGTAACAATATATGTATTGAAATTTACTAATCCTAAGGTATAGTCATTAATAGTCAAATTATAGTTGTTTTGCAATTTTCCTGTGTATTCTATAAATCTTTTTACATAGGGAGAAATATCTTTTTTCACTATTTTATTATCCGAAAGCTTAATATAATTTGGAATTAATATATTAAATTTATTATCTGTTATTGTTTTTAAAACACGTTTAAAAGCTTTAGTATTTTCGAAATTAAATGAGATTTCAATGAATTTTTCAGAATGTGCAAAATTAACATTACTAATGCCTTTGATAGCTCTTATGTTATCTACATAATATTGAATTTTGTCAGCTATTTTATCTGAAGGTGAGTTCATTACTTGGCTGAACATAGCAATATTAGAAAGATCTAGTTTTATTTTATAATATCCTATGCCGTCTTTATTAATAGAAATATACTCTTCGATTTTTATGCACGAAGATGAAATTATGGACAGGATAAATATAAGGATTAAAAAATATTTTTTCATAGAATGATAGCATTAGAATCGAATACTTTTTTAAGGATATCGCTAGTTCTTGCATTTATATCGGTGCGTATTTTAGTTTCTTCTTCTGCTATTTTTGTAAATAGTCTGTTTATTGCTTGCTCGGTAACATATGCAGATAAGTCCGTGTTTACTGGTTGCACTCCAGGTAATGCATTATATTTAGTTGTAATTTCTGTCCAATATTTTGTAGCTTGCACTTGTCCAAGGGTTTCTTTAATTATAGGTATAAAAGCTTGAAATAATGATTGCGAAGTTTTAGATTGGAAATATTGTGTAGCAGCATTATTGCCACCTTTGATAATATTTTTTGCATCGCTAATAGTCATTTCTTTAATAGCTTGTGTAAAAATTGGTAAGGCTTTTTCCATAGATTTTTCAGCAGCTTCATTTATAGTTTTTATAAATTTATCTACTAGTGAGCTTAATCCTATTTGGTTTAGTTTTTCTGCTACGTAATTTATCTCTGGTGGAAAAGGAATTCTCAGTGATGGATTATTATAAAAAGTACCTGGTTGTTTTAAATAGTTTACAGCATTATTAGTACCTACAGACAATGCCTCTTTTAACCCATTTATCGCTTCTGCTTCTGTAACTATGTTTTGTTGTTTTAGCCCTTTTTCTATTTGTTCACATGAGAATAAAAATATGCTCATTAAAGTTAAAATTAAAATCTTTTTCATCATAAATTATTTTTACAAAAATATTAATATTTTATAATAAATGGAAATTTATTGCAGTTAGATGATTACTAGTTTTATAAAAGTTGTTAGTTATTTTCTTATTAATTTTGCAAATTATTAATAATTATAATTTTATGATAACAACTAAAATATTAATAATCACGATAATAATTTCTATAATAGCTTTTTTTAATAGAAATCTAATGGATACTTTTTTATTTTATCCTTATAGAATTTACCATAATAATGAATGGTTTAGGTTCATTACTGCTGGATTTATTCATGGAGGCGTATTACATTTACTAATTAATATGTGGGTATTATATATTTTTGGTATTGCTATTGAGAAATCTCTATCTATGATTTTTGTAAATGACAAATTACATTTTGTTATATTATATTTCGGCGGTATGATATTCTCTTCTTTGATTCCATATTTTAAAAACAAAAATAATCCTCGATATATGGCATTAGGGGCTTCTGGTGCTATTTCTGCCATTGTGTTTGCTTTTATTCTTCTTTATCCTACTGAGAAATTAATAATTTTTCCTATTCCTATTGGCATACCAGCATGGGTATTTGGAATCTTTTATCTAATATTTTCTTATTATCAATCTAAACGCAGTAAAGACAATATTGCTCATGATGTGCATTTATATGGTAGTTTGTTTGGAATTTTGTATTTGACTTTAGTTAAACCTGCTATATTTTTGCATTTTATTAATGCTATTTTTTAAAAAAATTTTCCTTTAGTTTTTTCTATTTTTTGTCGCCCCACATTATTAATAATGCTCCGTGCTTACTAAAATATTTTTGGCCACATTTTTCTATTTTTTCAGCATTTTTCAAAATAAATTTTGGAGGATTAGGATTTATGTATACTGTGCTTATATAATCGATATTATTGACATAGGGCATCAATAATTTTTTTAGTGATGAATAAGTATAAAATTTTGCTTTTTTGAAAATACTTTTTTTAAAATTTTTACTTATAGATCTAGCAATGCCATATAAAGACCATTTAGTCAAAACTGCTACAACTATTTGTCCTTGCGGCTTACATACTCTATGCATCTCAGATATGAAACGTTTGGGATTAGAAGAGAATTCTAATGAAGTAAAAGCTAAAACTATATCAAATTGATTATCTGCAAATGGTAATTCTTCGCCGCTAGCTTTTACTACTTCATTAATTCCTCTTTGCTTAGCTAATGAAAGCATCTCCTCAGATGGATCTATACCTACTACCGTAGCTCCTCTCTTTACTAAATTTATCGAAAATATGCCTGTGCCTACTCCAATGTCTAAAATGCGACAATCTTTCTCTAATTTTAAAGCATGCAGCAGAGCATCTAATTCTAACTGATAAACAATTTTACCATTTTCAGTGAAAAACCATCCATCATAATATTGAGCCACATCATCAAATATAGGTTTATCCGAAGTATTTTTCATAGTATTTTTTATAAATTTGGTAATTATCTTCTGAGAATATTGCAAAAATTACTTTCTCAGGCAATGATTCTTTAGAAAGCCATTCTAATACAGTTTGCCATACTATGTCTGCTGCACTTTCCAGAGGATATCCATAAACGCCAGTACTAATGTTAGGAAAAGCCACAGTTTTTATATTATGTTCTTTGCAGAGATTTAGTGAATGCCAATAAGCACTTTTTAATAACTCATCTTCTCCATGATTACCACCATGCCAAATAGGACCTACAGTGTGAATAATATATTTAGCTGGTAATCGAAACCCTGGAGTTATTTTTGCTTTGCCAGTTTCACAACCGCCGAGAGTTTTACAATATTCTTTAAGCTCTGGACCAGCAGCCCTATGGATGGCACCATCTACACCTCCACCTCCTAGCAGGGTTGTGTTTGCTGCATTCACTATAGCATCTACATTCAATTTGGTTATGTCTCCTAGATAAATTTCTATCCTATCTTTTAAATCATTATAATTCATCATAAGGTTCTACTATTAATTGATTATTTTGAAAATCTACAATTTTTACTTTTTTGCCTTTATCTATATACGAGTATAATGATACTGCATCATAAACGTCATCATTGATAATTATTTTGCCTGAAGGTCTTAGTACTGTATAGGTAGTGGCAGTTTGACCAATTAAATTTTTAAAAAGTAAATCACTACCAATATATCCATTTTCACTTTTCATCTCAGTAGTGAGAGATAGATTTTGACCAAAAACAGAATGTGTAAATAATCTTTTAGATAATAGTATACTTGCAGTTAAACTTACAAAGACAGCTACGGTCACTGTAGCAAATGCTATCCCTAATTGCTCTAAAGCATGCTCGGGGAAATGAAATCCTTTATTATCTACTAAACTAAGTATTAGCCCTGCCAATATCAATATTATCCCACTAATACCTGCAACTCCAAAACCAGGAATAGCAAACAATTCTACTAAAAGTAAAATTATGCCAATAATAAAAATTATGATTTCCCAATTAGCTGCTAAACCTTCTATATAATATGGTACAAAATATAAAACAGCAGAAATTATCGCTAGTATAAGAGGAAATCCTATACCTGGTGATTGCAATTCGAAAAATATACCTGCTATAATGAGCATAATTAATATACCACTCACAAGGGGATTTAGAAAAAAATTAATTAATTTGTCTAACCAAGTGATTCGCATTTTAATGATTTGTGCATTTTGTAAATTATTTTTAGCTATCAAATCATCAAAATCTTGTACTATCTCATCACAAAAGCCATTTTTGAGAGCTTCTTGAGCTGTGAAAGTGAGTACTTTGCCAGAATCTATGATGCCTGGAATATATATATCTGGATCTACCATTGCCTCTGCTATTTTAGGATCTCTACCACGAGCTATAGCTGTGCTACGCATCATAGCTCGCATATAGCTTTGATATTTGTCTGGTAGGGCTTGCGAAGTTTGATCTACCACTGTGGCAGCACCAATAGTGGAGCCTGGCACCATGAATATTTTGTTTGCTGCTATAGAAATCAGTGCACCCGCAGAGGCTGCATTATTATCTACAAGTACCCAGATAGGTATTTGCGAGTGTAAAAAATTAGTGCGTATGCTGTCTGCATCTACTAATGTGCCTCCATAGGTGTTCAAATGCACAATGATGAGATCTGCATCCACATCTTTGGCTTCGCTCATAGCTTTTTTTACTATTCTACTAGCAGATGGATCTATATTAGAAAATAATTTGAAATAAAAAATTTTTTTGATAGTATCTGAATTATTAGCATTAATAATAGTATTTAGTGAAAGTAAGTAAACAAAAAATATAAAAAATAATTTTAAATGTTTCATATAATTATGATTAATAAAAAGCTCTGCAAAGAGAGATGAATTCGACCCCTCGTTCCGTGAAACGGACAATGGTTTTCGTGACCGTCCCATTCTACCACTCTGGCATCTCTCCTAATTCCTAATTTTTTGCAAAATTATAATATAAATTTATTATGAATTTCAAATAGTTAATGAAATATTAGCGATTTTTCAGGCTTATTTGTCTAACTTTATCTACTTTTTGTCTACCTATATCACTTGTGCAAAAATACCACATATTTTTGAATTGTGCAAATGTCTGAATACCAATGTTTAACCTAATCAAAAAAAATATGTAGAAAAATTTTGCAATTAAAAATATTGTTCGTAATTTTGCGAACAATAAATAAGAAAGGAGAATTGAAGTGAACGAGAAACAGTACTCAACAGAGCAAGAACAGATTGCTCGTTTTGCTAAAGCAATGGGGCATCCGGCACGGATTGCTATTCTTGATTTTTTGGCAAAACAAGATAGTTGTTTCTTTGGTGAAATTAACGCAGAATTGCCTATCGCTAAAGCAACCGTTTCGCAGCATTTGAAAGAACTGAAAGAAGCTGGTTTAATTCAGGGAGAAATAGAAACGCCAAAAGTCCGCTATTGTATAAACCGACAAAACTGGGAACTTGCCCGAAAGTTATTTGCTACTTTTTTTGGAGATTGCAAATGCAAAGATACATCGTGCTGTGAATAACAGCACCTTTTTTGGAGAATAATTGTTCGTAATTCGTAGAATTATGATTATTATATTAATTTTAAAGTATAATGACAATGGAAATTCATCTATTACAAGATGAATTAAAAGCTTATTTTCATGATTTTACCAGATCGAATTATAAACACAATTTAACTAAATAATTGTTGTTATGGAAAAGAAACAAGGAATTGGATTTTTTGAAAAATACCTGACTATCTGGGTTGCCTTGTGCATCATTATTGGAATTGCCGTGGGGCAATGGCTTCCGGCAATTCCGCAAACATTAAGCAAATTTGAATATGCCAATGTGTCTATACCTGTGGCTATCCTGATTTGGTTAATGATTTACCCGATGATGCTAAAAGTGGATTTTCAAAGTGTTAAAAATGTAGGTAAGCGTCCTAAAGGAATAATAGTTACTTGTGTTACAAATTGGCTGATAAAGCCGTTTACCATGTTCGCAATAGCTTATTTATTCTTCTATGTGATTTTCAAAAACTTTATACCTGCTGGGTTAGCCGAGGAATATTTAGCCGGAGCGGTATTATTGGGGGCTGCGCCATGTACAGCTATGGTGTTTGTGTGGAGTTACCTTACCAATGGTGATGCCGCTTATACACTGGTACAAGTGGCAGTGAACGATTTAATCATATTGGTAGCGTACGCCCCTATCGTTGCTTTCCTATTGGGAGTTGGCGGCGTATCTATCCCGTGGGACACACTTTTGTTGTCTGTGGGGCTGTTTGTTGTGATACCACTTACTGCTGGTGTTATTACCCGCATCATGGTTATTCGCCGCAAGGGAGTGGAATACTTTAATAATGTATTTATTAAGAAATTTGATAATTACACGATAGGTGGGTTGCTATTAACACTTATTATCCTATTTTCATTTCAGGGAGAAACGATACTAAACAATCCTTTGCATATCTTATTGATTGCTGTTCCGCTTGTGTTGCAAACGGTTTTGATATTCTTCGTTGCTTACGGTTGGGCGAAATGGTGGAAATTACCCCATAATATTGCCGCACCTGCCGCAATGATTAGTGCAAGTAATTTCTTTGAATTGGCGGTTGCTGTGGCTATTTCTCTTTTTGGTTTACAATCTGGGGCTGCATTGGCTACGGTGGTGGGAGTGCTGGTCGAAGTTCCTGTAATGTTGATGTTAGTAAGGATTGCAAATAAACGCGAAGCTGGTTTCCTGCTACTAATCGCTGATTAGTAGGTTTTTGTCGGCTTACTGTCCATTTTGTATAGTAGGTTCTGCGGAGAGAGAGGGATTCGAACCCTCGGTCCGCATTAAACGGACAACGGTTTTCGAGACCGTCCCATTCGACCGCTCTGGCATCTCTCCTAATTTTTAATTTATTGCAAAATTATAATATAAATTTTTAATGAATTTCAAAAGCAAGCCGAACTCTCGAGAATTATCAACTACCTAACCAGATAGATAATTACAGAAACTTAATCAAAAGCATGGAAAATGAAATTGATAAAAAAAATTACGAACTTCACGATCTATCTAATGATGACATAATAGAGATAAAAAAATTGTGGGGGATAACCTAGTATGAGAAAAATTAAGAAACGACGATAGTAATAGTTGTTTCAACAATAATTTATGATTGCGAGAAAAAAATATTACTTATAAAATTAAAAATTAAAAAATAAAAGATAATTCATTAAATAAATTTGTTTAATTTTGCAACACAAACCAATTAAATACATAAAAATATGAAAAAAGTAAATTTAATTGCAAAAAAAGTAGTTTTATTAATGTTCATTAATTTATTTAGCATAGCTGCTTATTCTCAATTTTATATTAATGTGGGTGGTGGCTACAATCTAGGAATAGCTAA
>LFTI01000077.1:0-251 GCA_001513285.1 Rikenellaceae bacterium DTU049 | reverse complement strand
AATATTGGCTACATGTTTAATGGTAATATCGGTATAGATTTGCAATGTTCATATTTATTAGGAGATGAAACTACTGGAGAATATAAATATAATTATACTTATTTTAACAATAATTATTATGACTTTGGAAAAATTTCTTTAAAAAGTCAGATGTTTAGAGTAAATCCATCCATAATAATAGCTAGTGGTTTTGACAAGCTAGACCCTTATGCTAAATTTGGTGTGATATTAGGCTTTGGCTCTATTACTTT
>LFTI01000085.1 GCA_001513285.1 Rikenellaceae bacterium DTU049 | reverse complement strand
AGATCTATTCCTATTTCTTTAGCACATTGGCGTAAACTTTTTCCTTCTAGCATGCATAGAATATAGTCCAGCATTAATTCTTTTTTATGTAGATTGTAAACAAAGGTACCGGTAGTTACTCGGAAGTTTTTGCCACATTCTTTGCATTGATAGAGCTGCTGACCTTGTTGATGACCATTCTTTATAATGTTTATACTCTCACATTTGGGGCATTGTGGCGATACACTTTGCGCTTTGAGACCTTGGTAGTCTACTACATCTGCATCTTTTTGTTTTAACAGGTAAAAAAGACCATCGAGAAAAGCTAAATGCTCTTGTTTGCCCATAGATAAATATTCTACTAGGTTATTAACTAATTGTTTCATAGCTTATTATTTTTTTACAAAATTAATTAAAATTTGGAAATGTAATCAAATATATTTCCAAACAATAAATTTGTCCTATTTCCCCACTAACCTCACCTACCCTCCCCTTTATTCAATTCATTTTAACATTATATTACTAAATTCAATAAAATTATTAAATTTGCATAATTAACATATCATTAAAAAATATGAAAAAATTATTTTTTACTTTTATCTTATTGCTTATAAGTTTATTAGCATTCAATCAAAATATTCCAAGTTATGAACCAATAATGGATGAATTTTTCTCTATTTACAAGAATAATACTCCGCCAGAGGCTATAGATTTCATCTTTAAAACTAATCCGACCATAATGCAAAGAAATGCGGAAGAGGTTACGCAGATAAAACTTAAGCTTTCTGCCCTCACTGCTATGTTAGGGGAATATTATGGATATGAAAAAATAAAAGAACAAAATTATGGTGAGAGTTTAGTTGTAATTACTTATATGTTAAAATATGCTTATCAGCCCTTATTTTATACTTTTACTTTATATTATCCTAAAGATAAATGGCAGTTGCAAACTGTTAAATTTGATGATAAAATACAAAATTAGAACGTCAAATAAATAGGTAATTGTTCGCCAAGGGGGGTATAGAAATACCAAAAGCCAATTTTTTCATTATTTTTATAATTACCTTCTATTAATAAGCTGCCATTTTTATCAAAATATTTTGCTGACCCAGATTTATAATGATTTTGGAAAAATAAATCTGCCTTTTTATTTCCATTAGGATAAAACTCTTGATATTTACCATTTAATTTACCTTTAGAGAAATGAGCTATTGCTTTAATTTTATTCTCTTTATTATCATAGTATAGAAATGCATTACCATCTGGAGTATTATTTACAAATGATATGCTCGCCCACAAATGAGAATTTGGAAAATAGTATCGCCACAATCCTGTACGTTGCCCCTTTTCATTTATTCTACCTTCTGCTTTCAATTTTATATATGGATGATATAAATCTGGTGGGTAAATAATCTGTACTAATTTAGTATTACTATTTTGCCAGCTACTATCTGTCATTGCTATTAGGCTATCATATTCCAATAAAAAAATTTGTTCATAGGAGAATAGTAAATTTTGCAAAATTGATTTTACTTTTCCTGCAGTATCCCAATTTATGGTAGCTTTAAATTTAAAATTAGTGTCTAACATTTCAAAATTACTTAATTTAATTTCATAAGGTTTTTCAGTTGTTAAATTTGATAAAAATTCTTTATCTATGTTACCATTTATTTTGTTATGAGCAAAAGGTTGATAAAAGGATTGGAAATAATCTTTATTATTAATATTGAATGAATTAGAAATATTCAATTTTTTTGTAGTAATCATATTTTCTAATAGTTCAATAGAATTAGCAATTAGCAAAAAGTCCCCATCAATATATGAATAAAAAATGTCTGGTGATTGAAAATATTGTGAAAAGAAAAAATTCATTATTTGTCCCCATCTGACTGGATATAATGTATACATGCCCCAATTTATTGGATTTTTAATAGAATAATATGACCATTTTTTTAAAATGTTTTCACTTAAAAGTTTACTATTAATTTTACAGATAGCTGCAATCTTGTCATTTTCATTATTATGAGCTATGCATACATTGTTCCCTAATAATGAAAATAATTTCCCTTGCACACTCATCGGGAATAAAAGTGCTAGAGAATCCCATTTATTTTTTATATCTTTATTTGCTAGAAAACCAGGAATTACTTTTGTAAATAAGTCTTTAGCAGACCATAAATAAATATTCGATATATCAGAAGGCAAATATTTTAAAATATTATTATCAATTTCATCAACAGTAGAATTATTAAGTTGATAATTTAAAAAAAACTTTTTTTTAGGATTAGCTACAATGCTACATTCAGCAATAGCATTAGTATCAGGCACATTTATTACTAAATAATTAAAATTACAAATATCTTGCGAAAATATATCTGTAAACCAATGATTTAAATTGCTGTCTGGCAAACAAACTATGCTAAAAAGTTCATTCGTTTTAATATAATTGAATAAATTAACAAAATGACTATTATTTACTGTAGTATTGATTTGATTCTCAGTTTTAGATATTAATAAAAATTTTTTATTAAGTCTTGAATAAAATTTGGAATTTTTTACATTAATTAGCTGAACATTTTTCTTATTTTGAAAATTTTTATCATTTAGTTTTGATAATTGAGTGATGAACTTGTCAGCATTATTTTTATCTCTGAAAGATATTAGATATAGTGGTGTAATGGAAGGAAAAGAACGCGAAATAGCAATATACAAATTAGCTTTAGCTAAACATTTTTTCACATCGTCATTATACTTTAGAGATTTTAATGAATTAAAATCATCAATTATAGTCGTATTAATATCTGAATTTTTTAAAACTTTCGAAGGGGTAGAATTTTCTATAATATTAATTTTTTCAGTGAAGTCATGGATATAGATAATTGATTGAGTATCAAATGGTAAAAGATTTAATGGATCTTGGTTTGAATTATTTTTTTTTGAAAAATAAATTACTATAAAAATTATAGCAGCTACACCAATTATTGCTAAAAATAAAAATAGAAATTTACGTTTCATTTTTTTATCAAAATTACAATAAATTATCTATTAACTAATAATTAGCAAATTAATCTAAAATTTTTACTCAGCAATAATAAGAAAATAATTTTTTTTGCCTCTTTGAATTACAATAAATTTATTTTGAATTAAGAAATTTTCATTTATAACAAGATTTTCATCATTTACTATCTGCTTATTTAGATAAATACCATTATTAGCTATCATACGACGTGCCTCACCTTTTGAAGCTAAAATATTTGTATTATTTGTTAATAAATTTATAATCCCAATACCTTGAGCTATTATTTCATGAGGTATCCTAAATTGTGGAATAGCAGCGAAAATAGACAAGATAGAATCTGAATCTAAATTTTTTAAAAGATCTATGGAACCATTACCAAAGAGAAACTCACTTGTAGTTTTAACTATTTCTAATGCATTGCTGCCGTGTATCATCATTGTAATCTCTTCAGCAAGCTTTTTTTGCAATAATCTATTATGCGGTGCTGTACGATGCTTTTCTATTAGATCGTCAATAGTTGGTTTATCTAGTTCAGTGAAAATTTTAATGTACCTTTCTGCATCCTCATCAGAAGTATTAATCCAGAATTGATAAAATTCATAAGGAGAGGTTTTGTCTGGATCGAGCCATACATTACCTTTTTCTGTTTTACCAAATTTAGTACCGTCAGCTTTAGTGATTAATGGACAAGTAATAGCATAAGCTTCACCACCTGTAGCCCTTCTGATGAGCTCTATACCAGTAGTTATATTCCCCCATTGATCGCTACCACCCATTTGTAGCTTGCAATTAAAATTTTTATATAAATGCAAAAAATCATTAGCTTGTACTAATTGATATGAAAATTCTGCAAAAGATAGACCCTCTCCTACTTCACCGCTTATGCGTCGTTTCACATTTTCTTTAGCCATCATGTAGTTTACAGTTATATGTTTGCCTACATTTCTGATGAAATCTAGAAAACGATAATCTTTCATCCAATCATAATTATTTAATAATAAAGCTCCATTTTGTTTATCATTAAAATCTAAAAGTCGTGATACTTGTTTTTTAATGCCTTCTTCATTTTTTTTTATAATTTCCTCAGACAATAAATTTCTTTCTTCACTTTTGCCAGAAGGATCTCCTATCATGCCAGTAGCACCACCTAGGACTAATATGGGCTTATGACCGGCTCTCTGAAAATGTCTCAAAAGCATTATTGATACTAAATGACCGATATGCAAAGAATCTGCAGTAGGATCTATACCTACATATGCTGCGGCTCCAGAAGTAGATAAATAATTTTTAACCTCAGGTATCATTTCATAAATCATACCTCTCCACTCTAACTCAGCAATGAAATCCATAATGAAAAACAATTTTTTAATTTAAATTGCAAAAATACAAATTTAAAATAATAAATTTAGTGGCTGATTATAATACTTTTTGCATGATAAAGTTTCTGGAGCAAAATTTTAACAAAAATTTTTTTATTCATTAAAGCTACCACCTGGCATAAATGGAATATATGGTTCTTTTGATTGTTCGGGAGGTTCAGGAAAAAGCGGATGCTTTTCATAATTTTTTAAAAAATCATATAATTGATCTGCTATCAACCTTTTACCTATTATCCTTTTATATTGATCTAAAACATACATCACTGGTGTAGAATATATATCATAATATTTTCTAAAATCGCCTGATGCAGTATAAATGCCATTTACATTTATAAAATCTTGCATTTGCATATTATTAATTACTTTTTTCATCTCTATAAAGCTACTATCAGTGCATACAGCAAATACCTTTAAATTAAATGAATCTTTATACTGTTTGTAAAACTCTACTAATTTTGGTGTTTCCTTTTTACAATGTCCACAGCTGGGATCCCAAAAATATAATATTGTATATTTAGCATTTATATTATGTAATGAATTTAAATTTTTAGCAGTATCTAATAAAATCAGATTAGGCGCAATATTACCCAATAAATTAGGTCGTATAGCATCTGCTCTCTCTATAATTTTTTGTGTAGAAGATTCTGATAGCCAATAAGCTTTACCAGTTTTATAGTAATTGTCTGCTAAATAAACAAATATTTTGTCAAAGCCCATAACTTTACTAGTTTCATAATTATAAGTTAACCACCATAGAACATATTTAAATGTTTCTTTATTTGCAGCAGCTTTTTCTAATATTTTATCAGCTTCTTTGATAATTGTATCTGGATGCTGGACAATAATATTATTAAAATATGTTTCTAACTTATTATGATAAATAGGAGTACGCAGCAGTGCCTCGTCAGCGATATTTATATTATCCCAATAATGATCTTTAAAATAATAATATTGGTAGGAACTATCGACACTACCATCTGGTTTTAAAGGTAATTGATCTGGTACTTCTGGATCTTTAGTAGCTTTAAACATCCTAGCTAAAAGAGTTGTAGGATATTGCTCCATATATTTTATCTTCATATTGTTTATACTATCTATGAGTAATTTGATCCTAGAATTATAGAATTCTACTGAATCTGACAAGTTTTTTTGCTTAAATTCTTTTACTTTTTGCTGTAAAGAATATATTTCTTTTGATGGCTTAGCAATTTCATTATTAACCCTAAAAAATAATTCATTTTCTAAAGAGCCTTTTACTTTAACTTTGCCCAGTAAATCTGTAGTATCAGTTTCTATACTAAAAATTCTTTCATTGTCATTTAGAATAAATTCTAAATATTTCTTAGATGGTATTATGAGCAAATACATTCCACTACCTACAGTATCTTTAGATTGAAATATCCCTTTGCCAGCCTTATCTAACTTAATAGTGTCTTTTACATATTGCCATTTACCATAGTAATATCCGAGATACACATTAGTATCGGCTAATTGTGGAATTGTAACTTGAATTTTGTAATCCGGATTTTTTTGTGATAAAGCTATATTTGTCATTAATAAACAGCTAAGCATTGATAGTACTAAAATCTTTTTCATCTTTCTTATTTTTTTTATAATGCAAATTTATTATTTTTTTATTAAAATATCACAAATTATAAATATCATCATTATTATAAAAATTTTTATCTGTATTGTAAAAATTATTATCCGTTCCCTCTTCATATCTATAATTGTAGCTATGTAAAGCTAAAAGCACTTTTAGACTCTCTTTGCCCCATCTATCGATAAACCAATATTTAGCTAAATATATTGCAGCTTTTTGAGTTTCTAATTTATTTTTATTATATAAAACCACAACATCTTTCAGATCTTGATAAATATCACTGAGAAATTCTGGAATAGAGATATCATTCATCCACAAATAATCATCATCAGTTATTTGAAAATCAAAATATTTAGAAAAAATCTCATTTAATCTATTGTAAATTATAGTGTAGGTTTCTTCATTGACCGTCCTCTCAGCATATTCGATATCTGCATCATCTATTAAATTAATTATTGTACCGTAGAAATATAGCATTGGCAGAGCCACTAGTAAAAAATTTACAATATTTTCAAAATCATATTCCTCAGCAGATTCTATAAGGTTACAGTAATCTTGACAAAATAAGATAAATTGTTCTATCTGTTGCTGATTTATGCTTTCATAGCTTTTAGACATAAAAAGATGTTTTTACAAAAATAATTAATTTTTTAATTTTAGCCCAAATATATTCAGTAAAGAATGATATAAATTAGTTTGTCAGACTAATAATTTTTTATTAATTTTGCAAAAAAAGAGTTATGAAAACTGTAAAAATCGCAATTAATGGTTTCGGTAGAATAGGCAGAAACGTATTTAAAGTATTAGAACACAGAAATGATGTAGAGATTGTAGCAATAAATGATCTAACTGCTCCAGCTACATTAGCACATTTATTAAAATATGATTCTGTATTTGGAGTTTTTGATGGCAGTGTAGAAGCTAAAGAGCAAGGTATCGTTGTAAATAACAGAGAATATAAAATCTTTGCTGAGAAAGATCCCACTGTACTACCATGGAAAGAATTAGGTATAGATATAGTATTAGAATGCACAGGTAAATTTAGAGATAGAGAAGGATTAATGAAACATATCCAAGCAGGTGCCAAAAAAGTTATCATAAGTGCTCCAGCTAGTAAAGGAACTGATGTAGATATCACTGTAGCTATAGGTGTAAATGATGACAAATTGACTAAAGATCATATTTTGATTTCAAATGCTTCTTGTACTACAAACTGCTTAGCTCCAGTCGTTAAAGTTTTACATGAGAATTTTGGTATAGAATATGGTTTTATGAATACTATTCATGCATATACTAACGATCAAATAATTTTAGACTCTCCACATAAGGATTTACGTAGAGCACGCGCAGCAGGTTTATCTATTATTCCTACATCTACAGGTGCTGCTAAAGCTATTGGACTAGTAATGCCAGAGCTTGCTGGCAAATTGAATGGAAGCTCTATGAGAGTTCCAGTGCCAGATGGATCTGTTGTTGATTTATATGTTTTCTTGCAAAAAGATACTACTGCAGAACAGATCAATGCTACTATAAAAAAATATGCTGAAGGTAGCCTAAAAGGTATTTTACAATATTGCGAAGATCCTATAGTAAGTCATGATGTTGTAGGGAATACACATTCTTCTATAGTAGATGCTGAGCTCACTTTTGTTACTGAAAAAAGATTTGCTAGGATAGTCGCTTGGTATGATAATGAATTTGGCTATTCAAATAGATTAGCTGAAATAGCCGTCAAAGTTGGACAAATAGAATAAATTTTTTAAAACAAATGTTTTTAACTACTTTAATAATTGTTTTCTCATTAATGATATTGGCTGTTGCAGGCATTGGAATAAAAATGATTTTTAAAAAAGATGGAAAATTCGAAAAAAAATGCTCTGTGGTAAACCCTAAAACAGGAAAAAAAATTTCTGCTTGCATGCGCTGTGAGGAGCAATGTGTTGAAAAACAATAATTTACTATGAGTTTAAATATTAAATATGAAAATATGCTCGATGATTTCGAGCCTAATGATGGCTATGCCAGAATAGATTACTACGACGAAGACACAATAAATAAATTAGCAGAACATTATTATGAAATACTAAAACTAATAGGTGATAATCCTGATCGAGAAGGACTAGAAAAAACACCTATCAGAGTCGCTAAATCTATGCAATTTCTAATGCACGGCTACTATGCTGATCCCGAACAAATATTACGTTCTGCTATGTTTAAAGAAGATTATCGAGAAATGATAATAGTGAAAGATATAGAAATATATTCGATGTGTGAACATCATATGTTACCATTTTTTGGTAAAGCACATATAGCTTACATACCTAATGGTAACATTGTAGGCTTGAGTAAAATAGCAAGAGTTGTAGATGTGTATGCGCGCAGATTGCAAGTGCAAGAAAGATTGACCTCTCAAATCAAAGATTGTATACAAAATGTTTTACATCCTCTTGGAGTAGCTGTAGTAATAGAAGCACATCATTTATGTATGATGATGAGAGGTGTGCAAAAACAAAACTCAGAAATGGTAACATCTGATTTCACAGGTGCATTTAGAAAAGAAGAAACTCGTGCTGAATTTCTATCTCTCATAGGTACTAAACAATTACATTAATTATATTTTTATTTGTTTGTTAATAAAAAACCATATAAATTCAGAATTTATATGGTTTTTTTTTAATGTACAGCATTATCGATAGTGTTTTAAAAAATAATAAAATTATATATTGCAATATTCATAGATACATTTATTTAATTTTTATCTAAACTTTTAAAAGTGATATTTTACATTTTTGGCAAAATAGTACATATTATTATTTTTTTTGCAATAACAAAATTTAAAATTATCAAAATAATGATACCAATAGAAGAAATTTATTCAGATCCACGAATTGTAGAAAATCTAAATGCTTGCATTAATTGTGGTGTATGTACAGCACTTTGCCCAGCTGCAGATTATTATGACTATGAACCTCGATATATAGAGCGTGTAGTGTTATCACATGATCCTGTAGCTTTAGAGGAGTTAATGTCATCAGATTACATCTGGTATTGTGGGCAATGTATGTCATGTAAAGCACGTTGTCCTAGAAAAAATGCTCCAGGAGTAGTAGTCAGTGCTCTTAGATATTGGTCTCAGAAAACTGGTCTTTTTGCTAAAAGTAAAATGGGAAGAAATCAAGTGCTAATAAAACAATCTATTGGACAAAATATTTATGATTTGGGTTATTGTGTTCATCCATCTAAATTAACCAAAGAAGCACATCCTGAACAAGGTCCAGTATGGGAATGGATTTTTAATAATCGAGAAAAAGCTTATTCTCTTGTAAATGCAAATATTGACAAAGAAGGTGCTGGCCCAATGAGAAAAATTTCTGACGATGCTGTGAATGAAATACATTCCATTCTAAAGGGTACTGGTGCATTAGATTTATGGGAAACAATAGAAAATTCAGTTAAAGAAACTTCAATTAATAATAAAAAATAATAAAATATATGGAAGCAAACAATGAACCTAAAAAAAGAATTTATTGGCGAGAATATGTAAAAGATATTCCTAAAAATGATTATTTCTATTTTCGTAGCTGTATCAGACAAACTTTTTTCCCTGGTGCAGAGCAAATGTTCTTAAAAATTCTTAAAAATAATTTGAATATTAATTACAAAGATGATCCTAATCTAACCACATGTACTGGCATAGGTTATCACAGTGATATCATTCCATTAGAGACTGTTCACACTATGGTAGCTAGACATTTTTCTCTAATGAATGAATCTGGTTATTCTAATTTCGTATCATCTTGTGTAACTACTTTTGGTGTGATGACAGAAGCGCTGGAAATGTGGCACGAATTCCCAGAAACTTTAGAAAAAACTCGAGAAAATCTTTATAAAACTACTGGTAGAACTTTTGAACCACCTAAAGCTATCGCACATGCTAGTGATATTATTTATTTATACAGAAATGAAATAGCAAATCAATTAAAATACAGACTTATTAATCAATATACGGGTGAACCATTAAAAGTTGTAGACCATGTTGGTTGTCATTATTCTAAGATTTTTCCACAACATGGTATAGGTGGTGCAGAGTTTCCTAAAGTATTATCTGAAATGGTAAAAGCCTGGGGTGGTGAAATAATAGATTATCCAGAGAGAAGACATTGCTGTGGTTTTGGCTTTAGACAATATTTTATTAAAGAATCTCGTGGTTATTCTCTCACTCATTCACAAACAAAATTTGAAAGTATGGAACCATATCATCCTGATTTTATTATTACTAATTGTCCTGGTTGCAATATGTTTATGGACCGCTGGCAATATGTAATACAAGAAACTACGGGCAAAACATATTCTGAAGATGATAATGGCATTCCTGTTTTAACGTATGAAGAAATTGCTGCTTTATTATTAGGCTATGACCCAATAGAGATAGGTCTTTTTATGCATCAAACTAATGTTTTACCTTTATTAGAAAAATTAGGTATTGATTTCGATAAAGAACAATTCATTGCTATGCGTGCAGAAAGTATGCAATTACAACCTCAAATGTAAAAATTAAATATTATGAAAAAAATAGCAGTCATTGGCGGTGGAGTTGCAGGTTTAGAAGTGTCTAAACAATTGCTAGAAGCCAATATCCCAGTTACTTTAATAGAACAAAGCTCTAAAATCGGTGGAAATATTAAAAATTATGCATACCTATTCCCAGATTTTTATAATGCTGAAGAATTGTTAAATTCTTACCATTATCTGATAACTGACCCAAATTTGCAATTACTTTTAAATACTGAAGTGGCAAAAATAGATTTTTCTAAAAAAATTTATAATATTTTAACAAAAGATGGTATTTCTATTCCTGCAGATGCGATAGTCATAGCTACAGGTTACAATACTTTTGATGCTAGATTAAAAGAAGAATTTGGTTATGGTATTTATGAGAATGTTATTACTTCAGTGCAATTAGAGCAAATGTTTAAAAATAAAGATATTAAAACTCCTAGTGGCAAAATACCTGAACGTATTGGTTTTATCCATTGTGTAGGCTCACGAGATGCTAAAGTAGGTAATACTTATTGCTCTCGTCTATGCTGTGTAACTGCTATCAAGCAAGCTATAGAAACTAAAAAGCTTTTGCCTTCTGTAGAAATTTTTTGCTTTTACATAGATCTACGTATGTATGGACTACTTTTTGAGGATTTATATTTAAGTGCTCAAAGAGATTACAATATTCAATTTGTACGTGGTAGACTTTCTGAAGCTAGTGAAATGATGGATAAGCGAATACAAATAAAAGCTGAAGACACTCTCATAGGTAAACCACTACAAATGAGTGCTGATATGATCGTATTGATGGTAGGTATGGAAGCTTCTGATTTTTCTAAACAATTTAAATATCATAATGGATTAGAAGTGAATGAGCATGGCTTTTTCAATCCTATTAATCCTCATAATTTGAGAAATTTAACTTCAAAAGATGGAATATTCCTTGCTGGCACAGCCATTGGTCCAATGTCTGTAGGTGAAACTTTAGACCATGCCAGAGGAACAGCTCTCTCTGTACTTTCTTTCATTAATGCTAATTAATTTAAATGATATTAGAATTTTACAAAAAAAATAAATTAAAATAATAGTTAATTATGGGTGATTTAGATTTCATAAAAGTTAAGCACTTACACATAAATTATGATATATTAGATTTAGATTTACTAAATAAAGTTTTACAAGAGGAGACTTCATTTCAATGGTGCATCAGTTGTGGTTGCTGCACAGCAAGTTGTAGCGCTGGTAATCACACTACTTTCAATGTCAGACGTATCAGCCTACTTCTGCGAAGAGGAGAAATAGAAAGTCTAGAAAAAGAATTAGAAAAATGCATGCTTTGTGGTAAATGTACACTTGTATGTCCCCGAGATATTCAACTACGCAATGTAGTAATGAGCATCAAAAAAATATTTTAAAATATAAAATGTCAAGCTTATGAAAACATATTTTCAATATCCATTCTTAATAGGAATGATTTTCTTATTCGCATCTCTCATATATATATATGTGAGATGGTACACTAAATTATCTAAATATGACAAAGTAAGATTTAGAAAATTCTGGGGAACAAAAAAAGTATGGAAAGCTATATATGATTCTATAAATGATGGCTTACTACACGCTAGTATATTCAAGAAAAATCCTGTCTTAGGTTATATGCATATGAGTTTAGCGTTTGGTTGGTTTCTTTTAATAGTAATAGGACATCTAGAAGTCGTAGTAGCTACAGGTGGATTAAATTTCCCATTTTATTATGCTATCTTTTTTAGATATTTCGAACCTGTCCATGCTACAACTATTGCTAAAATATTTGCTGCTGTAATGGATTTCTTACTACTATTTATTTTAGTAGGTGTAGCTTTAGCAATAACAAAAAGATTTTACAAAAAAATCTTTGGAATGAAACACACTACTAAACTGAAACCTCTCGACAAAGTAGCTTTATATTCATTATGGGCTATTTTTCCACTTAGATTATTCGCAGAGAGCTGTAGCGCAGCAGTATATCAAAATGGTAGTTTTTTGACAAATACAACTGGAGCATGGCTAGGTAATATTGCTAATTCTCCAGCTATATATCAAGGTAGTTGGTGGTTATATTCATTTGCTTTATGTTTCTTTTTTATAGCACTTCCTTTTTCTAGGTATATGCACATCCCTACAGAGATTTTTTATATATTCCTTCGTAATGCAGGTATCAAAACCAAAAAAACGTGGGAAAGCTATGCTCAGATACAATTGTATTCTTGTTCTAGATGTGGAGTGTGCTTAGATTCCTGTCAATTGTATGATGCGGGCATTTCTGATGTCCAATCTGTATATTTTTTACAATTTATTAGAAATAAAAAGGATGCTGAGAAACCACTATTTGGTTGTTTGATCTGCGGTAGATGTCAAGTAGAGTGCCCAGTACATCTAAATTTGAATGACCTTCGAACAGCTTTACGTATAAAAGCTAGTAAACCATTAACTTTCTCATATTCTTATACTCAAAAGCCAGAACAGCAAAGTGCCGATACTATTTATTTCGCAGGGTGTATGACACATCTCACGCCAGGTACTAAAAAATCTATGGCCAAAATTTTTGATTATGTAGGCGAAAAAGTGTGGTTCATGGATGAAGACAAATCTATATGCTGCGGTAGACCATTAATGCTAGCGGGACAATATGATTCTGCTGCACAATTAATAGAAAAAAACACAGAATTAATAAAAGAATCTGGTGCAAAAAATCTTATACTTTCTTGCCCTTATTGCTACAAAGTTTTTAAAGAAGATTACATTTTACCAGATATAAATATAAAATTCCATGCTAATTATATAAAAGAATTAATAGATCAAAAAAAATTGCCAGAGAGTAAATTAAATATTACAGCTATTTATCATGATCCGTGTGAACTCGGCAGAGGAATGAATATTTATCAAGAGCCAAGAGATGTAATAGAACATTATTCTCATAGAATTCCTTTACAAAAAAGTAAAGATAAAGACCAAGCTCTTTGTTGTGGTGCTGGCTTAGGTGGTATAAATCTCACCGGCGATGCTAAAAATGCGATTACTCACAATGCAATGACTTACTTTGATAAATTTAATCCAGATGTATTAGTGACTGCATGTCCTCTATGCAAAAAAACTTTTGTAAGCGATCGTAGAATAGAGGTTTTAGATATTGCTGAGCTTGTAGTGAAAGCTATAGAACAACCAAATGAGCTAAAAGCTCTACCTCACCGAGAAAAAAGTTATGCTATTTCATAAAATAAAATTCTATAAGAATTGATTTACATTTAATTTTTGTGAAGGGCAATTAACAAATTGCCCCTCATTTTTAATAATTATTATTAAACAATGATTTATTACATTTTTTCTGGTGTTTCTATACCAAGTAAATTTAATGCATGCTTAATAACTTTTGCAGTATAAGCAGATAAACTTAATCTCATATTTTGAATATCTTTGTCAGATTCAGTTAAAACAGGTATATTTTGATAAAAACTATTATATTTATCTGCTAATCTATATACATAATTTGCAATAAGCTCAGGCTTTTTATTATTGGCTGCATCAATTATTACATCATTGTAATTTAATAACTCAAAAATTAATTTCCTTTCAAAATCATTAATATCATTATTTTTATATGAAAGCTCAGCAGCATTATCTATAGAAATACCTTTTTTAGATAATAAAGAATTAATACGTGCAAAAGTATATTGAATAAAAGGACCTGTATTACCATTAAAATCTAAAGAAGCTTTAGGATCATATAAAATATTTTTTTTGCTATCAACTTTGAGAATAAAATATCTAATAGCCCCTTGTCCTATTTGTTCACAAATATGCTCTAATTCATCATTAGATAGATTAGTCAATTTGCCCGATTCAGAAGCTGTTTGTTTAGCTAAATATTTTAATTCATCTAATAAATCATCAGCATCTACTACTGTCCCTTCGCGGGATTTCATCTTACCCTCTGGAAGTTCTACCATGCCATAACTGAAATGATAAATAATGTCTGACCAGTTATAATTTAGTTTTTTTAAAATAGCTTTGAGTACTTTGAAATGATAATCCTGTTCATTACCTACCACATATATCATTTCATCAGGAGAAAATTTCTGATAACGATGAATAGCAAGTCCGATATCCTGAGTAATATACATTGACGTTCCATCATTGCGTAAAAGAATTTTTTTATCTAATCCTTCATTAGTCAGATCAATATATATAGCACCAGACTCATCTTTATGAACTAATTTTTCCTGTAAAGCAGATAAAATAATTTGTTTGCCATATTGATAAATTTGACTTTCCTGATCTACTAGATCAAAATGTACATTTAATCTTGTTAAGGTTTGATTAAATCCATCTAATACCCAATTATTAAGTTTTTCCCATAGTTTTAGAACATCTGGATCTGCAGCTTCCCATCTTCTCAGCAATTCATAAGCTTCTTGCATAATAGGAGCATTTTTTATAGCATCATCTTTGTTCATTCCCTGAGCTATTAATAGCTCAGTTTGCTTTTTAAGTTCTACATCGAAAGCAACATAATATTTACCTACCAAATGATCTCCTTTTGTGTGAGTATTTTCAGGGGTTTCGTTGCTAAACCATTTCTGATAAGCTAACATACTTTTACAAATATGTATGCCTCTATTGTTTATCAGATTAGCTCGGATAACATTGTAGCCTAGCTCTTGCAAAATATTACTAATAGCTGTTCCAAGAAAAATATTGCGTAGATGACCAAGATGTAAGGGCTTATTAGTATTAGGTGAGCAAAACTCTATAATTATAGTTTTATTTTTACCAATTTTAGGGAAATTAAGTATTTGTTGTTTATTATTCAGAAAATAATTTATTAAAAAATTATCAGATAAACTAACATTGAGAAATCCTTTGATTATTTCATGATTTTTAATGATATCTTTATCATAAAGGATCTGAGTAATTGATTTAGAAAGCTCTTCTGGATTCAGTTTAGTTTTTTTTAATAAAGGGAAAAGATAAAATGTAAAATCACCTGTATGAGGTGGCTCGGTAGAAGAGATCTTAAGTTCATCAGGATCGATGCTATAATGGATAAAAAAATCACTTAAAAAGTTTTTAAGAGTATGTATTAGCATAATAAGACTATTTTTTTACAAAAATAATAGTAAAAATCAATATTTCAATTTTCCTAATTGTGTCCACCCACCTTTTACCTTATCCCCTAGTTTAACATATAGTTCAGTATCTATAGGCAATAATAGATCTACTCTACTACCAAAACGAATTACGCCAATAGTATCTCCCGCTTTAGCATATTCATTTTCATTAATAAAAGTTACAACTCTACGAGCCATAGCTCCTGCGATTTGTCTCATTAATAATTGTTTGCCAGTATTTGATTGAATTATCAATGTAGACATTTCATTTAACATAGAAGCTTTAGCTTTACGAGCATGATAGTTATGCCCTTTTTGATGTTCTTTTTTTAATAATTTCCCATTACACGGCATGAAATTTAAATGTATGCTAGACATACTCATAAAAATAGATAACTGTATTCGTTCTTCATTGAAATATTTGTCTTCAAATATTTTTTCTATCACTACCACTTCACCAAAAGCTGGAGAATAAATCGTATCATCTATAGGAGCTTCTACTATTTTTTTGGGCTTTCTAAAAAATAGTACTACCCATAAAATTAATATTATTGCACAAATAATTGCTAATATTTTGATAAAAAGATATATAGGTAGCAGGGCCAATCCAGTAGCTAATAAAGAAAAAATAAGAATGCTCACTGCAATGTTGCTATAACCGCTTGGATGAATGCCTTTACTCATAAATTACTAAAATAAAATGATTAACAAATTCAAAAATGCTACAAAAGGGACAGTAAATAAAATGCTATCTAGCCTATCGAGCATACCACCATGCCCTGGTAGAATATTTCCACTATCTTTAACTCCGATTTCACGTTTTAGCTTAGACTCCAATAAATCACCAATAGTAGCTAAAAATGGAATTATAGCCACTATCCAATACAAATCTGTACGTTTCTCAATAAAACTAAAATATAGAAAAAATATTATATAGGTCAATATTGCTCCGTAAATGACTCCTTCACTAGTTTTTTTAGGAGAAATATCTTTTGCTAGAGGGTGCCTACCCAATAAAACTCCCATCACATATGCCATTGTGTCGAAAACCCAAATACCTACAACTGTAACTAATAAATAATTAAAAGTATTTAAAAATTGTACAGATATTATTGGAATTATTATCCAAAAAAATAAAAAAGATAAAAATTTAAAAAAATTATTTATTGATATTTTAGAATAAAATAATAAATAAATTGTTTCTAATAGTAAAAATACGAAAAATGGTACAATTAGAAGCACAATAAAAAAACTTATAGTAGCAAAATTATTAACTGCAATATTAAAAAATGAGAAATCATTAAATTTAAAATAAATTAATAATTGAAACATTATCAATAAAATGCCTGTAATAGCTGTAGTGATAGTAAATAATTTTTTTTCTTTAGAATCAGTATTTATCAATTTTATTAGCTCAAAAGCAGCAATATAGAAGAACAAATAAGCAATAATAGCGAGTACCCAACCGCCAAAATAAATTGCAGCAAGCCATAAAGCACCATAAATAATGGCAGACAGAGATCTTTTAGGAAGATCCGAAAATTTTTTATTTTTATTAACCTCCTCTGCCATGAAAGATTATTTTTTTAGTAATTAGGTATTTTGAATTTCATTATTATTTAAATTATCATTAGTATGATTATTACTATCAGATTCATTAGCATTTTGTCCATTATTGTTATTTTCTGGTTCTATGAATATTTCACTATCAGGATCTGGCCAAGGGCGTTGTCCTAATATAGCTTCTACATCTTCTCTAAAAATAACTTCTTTTTTAAGCAATTGGTGAGCAATCTTGCTAAGTTGGTCTTTATGATTAGAAATAATATCAAAAGCTAATTTATAAGCTTCATTTATAATTTTTTTAGCTTCTTCATCAATTTTTTCAGCAGTTTTTTCACTATAAGGTTTTTGATAACCTAAGAATTCATCAGGTTGAGAATTATAGAAACTAATAGTTCCTATTTCTTCAGAAAATCCATAGTAAGTAACAGCAGCATAAGCTTGTTTAGTAACTATTTCTAAATCATTCATAGCACCACTACTCACATCACCAAAGAATATTTGTTCAGAAACTCTACCACCGAGAGCAGAAGCCATTTCGTGGAGTAATTGTTCTTTAGTAATAATATTCCTTTCAGTAGGTAAATACCAAGCAGCACCAAGAGCTTTGCCACGAGGAACTACAGAAACTTTCACTAGAGGATGAGCATATTGTAGGAACCAGCTCACAGTAGCATGTCCAGATTCATGAAAAGCAATAATTTTCTTTTCTTCAGGAGTAATAATTTTATTTCGTTTTTCTAAACCACCAATAATGCGATCTATAGCATCATTGAAATCAGACATATCTACAGCATTTTTATTTTTACGTGCCGCTATTAGAGCTGCCTCATTGCATACATTAGCTATATCAGCGCCAGAGAAACCAGGTGTCTGACGAGCCAATATTTTAGTGTCAACATCATCAGATAATTTAAGAGGTCTTAAATGAACTTTAAAAATTTCTTCTCTTTCCTTTAATTCGGGTAAATCTACATAAATAGTTCTATCAAAACGTCCTGCACGCAAAAGAGCTTTATCGAGTACATCAGCTCTATTCGTAGCTGCCATAACAATGATTCCAACATTAGCACTAAATCCATCCATTTCAGCTAATAATTGATTAAGAGTACTTTCACGTTCATCATTAGCACTAGTTATTAAAGTTTTGCCTCTAGCTCTACCAATAGCATCTATTTCATCAATAAAAATGATACAAGGAGCTTTAGCTTTAGCTTGTTCGAAAAGATCTCTTACTCTTGCAGCACCTACACCTACAAACATTTCAACAAATTCACTACCACTCATAGAAAGAAATGGCACGCCAGCCTCACCAGCAACAGCTCTAGCTAATAAAGTTTTACCAGTTCCTGGAGGTCCAACGAGTAAAACACCTTTTGGTATTTTGCCACCAAGTTTAGTATATTTAGATGGATTTTTTAGAAATTCAATAATTTCTTGCACTTCTACCTTAGCCTCATCTAGTCCAGCTACATCTTTAAATGAAACATCAATTTTTTTATCACCGTCTACAACCTTTGGTTTAGACTTTCCTACATTAAAAAACCCACCACCTGGAGCATTTTTAGTCAAAGATCTAGCAATGAAAAACCATAAAAGTATTATTAATGCAAAAGTAATAATCCACCCAAATATATCTCCCCAGTAATTTCTAACCTTTTTAGTAGTAACAGGAAATTGATATGACTCAATAATTTTTTGTTTTTCAGTAGGTAATTTACCGATTGTATCATTTTGAATAGAATTATAAATAGTTTCATAAAGTTGCTTTTCGAAATTTTCAGCACTTATAAATGGATATTTATATATTAATTCTGTAGCTACAGGTGATGAAAAAATATTGTTTTTTGTGTCAGTTTTTTCTTGATTATCCTTTTTAGGATAAACTATTGCATATTCATTGTTTACAACCTCAATTTTTTCAATATTTTTTTGTCGAATTAACTCTTCTAATTTAAACCAACTAATATCCTCTGTCTGAGTGCTTGGCGGTGTATAAAAGAATAAAACCACAAAAATTATAATTATAATGATATAAACCCAGTAAAATGATTTATTATTTCTAGGAGGTTTTGAATTTTTTGCCATAATTTTTTATCAATTTAAATAATTCACTTTTTTTATTTTATTTTTAACTAAAAATTGATAATATTGTTATAAAACTTCATCATATTTTTCAATTTCCGTATCTGCCCATAAATTTTCCAAATTATAAAACCTACGTGATTTCTCTAAAAATATATGGACAATAATATTATCATAATCTATCAAAATCCATTCCGCATTTTGCATACCTTCAATATGATGAGGACGATAAAAATATTGCTTTCTAAGGTCATCTACTAAATTCTCTGCAATACTTTTGATTTGTAATGAAGATGTGCCATGAGCTACAATAAAGTAATCACAAAAAGTATTAGGTATTGTTTTCATATTAATAGTAATTATTTCTTGAGCTTTTAATAAATGTAATGTTTTTAAAATTTTTTCTTTGGATATCTCTTCTTTCACTAATATTTTATCTTGCATTCGCTCCTTTGCTTTTAAATTTTTCTAATTATAATAATAATTTTACAAAAAATAATTTTAAAATATTTTTGCAAAATTAATAAATAAAATCATAATGAATATAGAAATAAAAAAAATTGATACAACAGATTCAACAAATTTAGAAGCTAGTAATAATTGGCAAAATGTAGATCCAGACACAATGGTACTTTTTTATACATGGAATCAAACAAATGGCAGAGGTCAAGGAAATAATAAATGGTATAGTGAACCAAATAAAAATATCACTGCTACAATATTATGGAAAATGAAGCAACCAATTTCATTATCAGAAATACCATTATTTGTATTCAGTGAATGGTTAGCAATAACAATATGTAATGAATTAAATAATTATCTAAAATATAATAAAATTAAAATAAAATGGCCAAATGATATAATAATAGATAATAAAAAATTAGGTGGTATATTAATAGAAAACATAATCATAGGACAAGAACTAATCGCAATAATAGGAGGCTTTGGAATAAATATAAATCAAGAAAAATTTCCTCAAGAACTTACAAACGCAACATCTCTAAAGCTGATAACCCAAAAAAACTATAACGAAAAAGAAATATTAATGAAAATATTCAAAAAACTTGTAGAAAGTTCTGAAAATATAATAAAAGATAAAGAAAAAATACATAAAACATATAAAAAAATAGTGATAACTAATGAAGACCAAAAAGGAGAAATTTTAAAAACTAAAGAGATTATAGAGATGAGAATAATAGATATAGAAGCAGATGGGGCAATAATAATAAAAGCCAAAAAAGAGAATAAAATAAGGAGATATTATCATCATGAATTTAGAGTAGGTTATTGAAAGAAAGGGGCAAGGAAAAATTTAAATGTTATAGATTAAATATGTTTGAGACATCAAATCACTGTACCGATCCCACGCCCGCCTATCAGACGCCGCCAAATTTAGCAATCTTCCCGTATCTTCTATTGTCTTCTCAGCCAAATATTTCCCGCGCACTACAAACCACATTATGTAGTTTGTTAAATACTTTGTCGCCACTCCACGAAACTTATAATATATCCATCCTACAAAATTTGTTATCTTCTCATGAACAGTTGATACACTGTATATACCACCTTTCATCTCATTTTTGTTTGTTATTTCTTTGTGTCTTATGTGTTCTGCATTTACAGTCTTGAAAGCTTTCTTATTGCTGCCACATACTACAGAATCTTTGGATATGCGTGATTTTAGGAATTCAGACACGTGCTCTGCTTGAACTCGTTTATCTTCTAATTTTTTGAACAAAATATTTCCACTTCTATCTGTGGCTGCTAATACTGCTACTTTCTCTGGCTTCTTTTTCTTTAATTTTTTTAACTCTTTCTGGTCTCTTCTTTTTTTGCCTTTCTCTGAGTAATTCATTAGTAATTCCTCTAATTCTACTACTCCAAAGAAATTAACATTGTCTTCAAATGATTGTAAAGCACAGAGAATTCTGTGACGCCAAAAGAAACTCGTTGTGAGACTAATATGCACAATTCTGGCACACTCTCTCAAGCTCATGCCTGCACTCATACATTTGATATATTCGAGCATTTTGCCCTTTTCATGAACACCATACATAAAAGTGCCAGTGGTAACTCTGAATTGTCTTCCACAGTTTTTGCAACGGTAATTTTGTACTCCGCTTTGCAAACCGTTTTTAATTACATGGCTGCTATTGCATTCTGGACAAAGTACGCCAGTAGTCATTGCTTTAATCTTTTGATAATCAACAACATCTTTGCCCTCTTCAACCATTTGATCATAGAGATTGTCGTAGAATTCGCGAGTTCCTTCTTTGGTAAGGGCAAATATTTTAGTTGGGTTTTCGAATATTTTATCCATAACAATAATTTTTTTGCAAATATATAAATTTTTAATATGTAAAAAACTTGATTTTTAAAAACATAAAATTTAATTCATCTTCCTCCCCTACCCTTCTCCTTTCACCTCTTACATCTTCTCCATTATATATTCAGCTATTTGTACAGCATTGGTAGCTGCCCCTTTTCTCAGATTATCTGCTACTACCCATATATTTATGGCTTTATCATCGAAAAGATCTTTTCTTATTCTGCCCACAAATACTTCATTTTTTCCTCTGGAATAAATCGGCATTGGATACACAAATTCTTCAATTTTATCTAAAACTTTTACTCCTGGTGTATCATTTAAAATGTCGTAAACATTTTTAATTTCTAAGTCTTTTTCAAAAACTGCATGTATAGCTTCGCTATGGCCACCTATTACAGGTACTCTAACTGCTGTAGGTGATATATGTATGCTATAATCATTAAAAATTTTATGTGTCTCATTTATAAGTTTCATTTCTTCAGTTGTATATCTATTTTCGAGAAAATCGCCAGCATGTGGAAGGCAATTTTGTTCTATTGGATGTGGATAATAACGGTTTATTAATTCACCTTTTTTTTCTGATGCTAATTGCAAAATACCTTTCATACCTGACCCTGTAACACTTTGATATGTGGCTACCACTATTTCTTTCAATTTATATTCTTTATGTAATCTAGACAATGCTAATACCATTTGAATAGTACTACAATTAGGATTAGCTATAATTTTTGTATTTTTAGTTATTGTTTCTGGATTAATTTCTGGTACAACCAAAGGTATATTTTTATACATTCTCCATTGTGAGCTATTATCTATAACGTATATACCTTTATCTGCTAATAATGGAGCATATATTTCTGAAACTCTAGAACCTGCAGAAAATATTGCAATATCTATATCTTTAGTTAATAAATCATCTGGAGTAATGCATTTATATTCTTTATTTCGATAAATAATAACTTTATCTTTTGAACGTTCTGAAGCTACTGGATAGAATTCGGATATTTCTATTTGTTTTTCTTCTAATACTTTAATAATCTCTCTACCAACAAGTCCTGTGGCTCCTACTACTGCTAATTTCATTTTTTTTACAAAAATAAAATAAATATTTTATGATAATGAAACTTTTTTAAAAAAATTTTAGAAAATGCAGTAAAGTACTTTCACATGTTTTAAACAAAAATACATCATAAATTAAGTATTTATCAATATCCACCCATATATTTTCTGATGAACCATTCGAATGATAATAATGCAATTATAATGATTAGATAAATCCAGGATTGTATGAGAGGAATGGTAGTTTTTTCTATAGTGTAATATGTTTGATTTATTTGTTCTGATAGTAAAATTTTATCCAAAGAATCTAAATTAGTAAAAGTAAAAAATCTACCACCTGAGAATCTAGAAATTTCTTTTAATAAATCATGATCAGCAGTTAAATTTTGCATTTCAATATCAGACTGTTCAACAGTGAAGGTGCCTTTAGTTGTCAATGGATTGTCTTTTAATAAAGCTGTAGCCGAGTATGTGTATATAGCTGGTGGTAATTGACCTAAAGACAATGTATAAGCATTACCCGTTCTAGAAAAGTAAAATTTACCCAAAAATCCTTTATCAGAATTAATAGTAATTTCAATATCAGGTGAATTAATGAGTTCACCGCTCTGGTTTAATAATTCTGCTTGTAGACTAATAGCTTCAGTACTTTGGTATATTGATTCTGCTATAATTCTAAATCTATCTTTATTACTAGTATTTAATAAGTAATTAATAATTTTTGTTACCCATGCATCAAAAACATTAGAATTATTTTTTAAAGCATCTACACGCCATCTCCAAATACCCTCACCTATAAAAACTGCAATATTTTTATTATTTAATTGATAAAAAAACATCACTGGATTATTACTAGTAACGTTGCCAATTTTTTGATAAAAGATTATAGGAAATTTGTTATTAACAATATTTCGAGGATATAATGTTATAATAGGTGGTGCATTTTCGAAAAAATTTATTTCATCATAAGATAACTGAAAATATGGAAATTGTTCATTCACTTTCACTTGTGATTCTATGTAGCTACTATTAACTAAATTGCCCAGCCATGGAACAAATGAAGTGGATAATGGTATCTGAGTTTGAGTACCTATGAAAAGCCATATGGGAGTGGGAGATGTCTTTAACTGTTCTATATTTTGCTTGCTTAGACAATTACTATTGAGTTGATAAATTATTAAAACATCTAAGTCATTTGGTATCTGATCTTTACCAGGTCTAATTAATTGCACTTCATTTAATAATATTCCACTAAGAGCTCTATTGATAGCACCTATATCTGGATGAGTAGAACATGATAAAATTCCTATTTTATATTTTTGTTTAATAATTTCTATTGTTTTAACCGCAGTATTATTAATAATATTTTTTTCATCATCTATTCTATCCCACATTACTTTAATTCTATGTAGTCCTTCATTATTAGCTTTTGATTGTATAGTTATTATTTTAGAAAAATTATCATAATTTATATTAATAATTTCATTGTATATTAGCTCATTATCCAAAAAAATCTGAAGTTTTGATGATTTACCTTTAGCTTGTTTAGCATTCAGTACTACCTCGATGGGGAAAGTGCTCCCGATAGGAATTTTGTCATTACATTGAATTTTGCTCACTTGCAAATCTGTATGTATCGTAGTATCTCCTAATCCTATCGTATAAATTGGCACTTTCATTTGACTGAATAACAAATGAGGGTCATTATTTTGAGTATTTATACCATCAGTAAATAGTAAAATAGCTTTTATATTTTCTTTTTCGTTTGCTTGTCGTAATGCTAATTGCAATGCATCGAATATATTAGTAGCTTTCCCGTCAAAAGATAATGTTAAATCATTTGATATCTTATCTGAAAAAGAATAATTATCAAAAAATATATTTTTAGAATGTTTATTGAGAAGTTCATTTATTGTAGATTCCATGGAGGTATATAAAGGATCTATCTTGATAGATTGAGAGTTATCAATGAGAGTGATTATTTCTGGAGGATAAATTATTTTTTTATTTTTTTCAAAAAAAGGAGATAAAAGTAAAAAAAATAGTAAAAAAAAGGCAATGCTACGAGTAACTATTAATATTTTTTTCCATAAAGTAGATAGAATATCATAAGGATTTTTGAAATACAGCAGCATAGCTAATCCTACTGATATTGCAGCGATTAATAATAACCACCAAGGACTATAAGGTAGTATGATTTTCATTGATTAGCCATTAAAACAAAATTAAATGAATAAGAAAAAGTTTTATCACAGTTTTATCATTAACTAAAAAAACTAAAAAATATACTATTATTTATCATAAAATAGTTATAAAACAGAAAATATCACAGATGAATGCCTCACATACGCATGCCACCGCATACATTTATCACTTGTCCACTAACATAACTAGCTAAATCACTAGCTAAAAATAGTGCTACATTAGCAACATCATCTGGAGTACCGCCTCTTTTTAGTGGAATTTTATTCATCCAATCTTTTCTAATATCATCAGGTAGCTGAGCAGTCATAGGAGTTTCAATAAAACCAGGAGCAATAGCATTGCAGCGAATATTACGAGATCCTACTTCTTGCGCTATACTTTTAGTAAATCCGATAATACCAGCTTTGGAGGCACTATAGTTAGCTTGTCCTGCATTACCACCTATACCTACTACACTTGCCATATTTATGATTGAACCAGAGCGATTTTTCATAAAATGTTGTAATAGTGCTTTAGTCATATTAAAAACAGATTTTAGATTCACTTTTATGACCATATCCCAATCTTGTTCACTCATACGAAGTAAAAGATTATCTCTAGTAATGCCAGCATTATTTACTAAAATATCAATCGAAGGGAAATCTTTTAAAAGTTTCTCGGTGAAATCCTGACAAGCATTGAAATCGCTCACATCAAAGGCATAAGCTTTAGCTTTAACATTATATTTTTTTTGTAATTCATCTATAAAATTTTCTACATCTGCATTAATAGCAAGGTCAGTAATTATAACATTAGCACCGTTAAGAGCGAATTTTTCTGCAATAGCTCTACCTATGCCACGAGCTGCGCCTGTAATCACAGCAGTTTTATTTTCTAATAACTTCATAAATCTTTTTTTAATTGCAAAAATAATAATTTATTTGATCTTATTTAAAACAAAATCATAAATAGCATTAACCTCATTTTGAGCATTTTCTATGATTTGCGATGCATCTGATAAAATATTATCTGCCCAGCTTTTATCTTTAAGTCCAGCCACATTAATAAGTATATTTAGGTAGGCACCTTTAATAGCAGTCAAGCAACATATAGCACCCACGCCAGCATCAGAAATAGAATTAGGATTTCCTATTTCTGCCATTTTTTTACATAACGGAATAGCCATAGTAGCAGTTTTCATAGTGCGATAAGGGATCTCAGTAGCATAGCGTGTAGCTTCTTCTATGGCTTGCCTTCTAATATTTTTTTGCTCATCAGTATCTTTAGGTAAACCAAAAGCGTCCATTACTTTATTAAAAGCATTAGTATCTTCTTCTAAAAGTTGTACTAATTCGTCTTTGATTTTTTGACCTTCCTCTGCAAAATTACTAAACTCTTCCCATTTATCATCCCAACCTGGTTTATGAGAACTGAGGTTGGCAACCATAGTAGCTAGAGCGGCACCTAGAGCACCTACATAAGCAGATATTGACCCACCACCAGGAGCAGGCGATTCGCTAGCAGTCTCATCAGCAAATTCACTCATAGTCATATTTATCAATTTAGGTGCAGGTTCATCTTTAGCTAATAAAAATTCTATAACTTTATTTTGAGCATCAAAAGGTTTCAAATCATCTAATCCCATAGATTTGACGGCAATTTTTATCAATTCATCTTCTGAAACGCCAGTAGAACGTTGTTGTTTTTTAAGAAAATATTTACCTGCATCTATAAGAACAGATTTAGGAATGAGACCTACAATCTCAGCTCCTGTTACTCTGATGCCACGAAGTCTAGCTTTTTCGCTAACCTCATCAAAAGCTATATGAACAGGAGTAACAGAAATGTCAGTAATATTCATTGATACTTGAGCTATACCATATTCCTCGATAAACCAACCAATAGCTTTAGTAGCCTTTAGCGTTCCTGGAATATAAATAGTGTTACCATTTTCATCTTTAACTATCTCACCAGTTATAGGATTACCTTTGCGCATAGGTCTCCCTTTTTCTCGAACATCAAAAGCAATAGCATTAGCTCTACGCACAGAAGTGGTGTTAAGATTATAATTAATAGCTACTAGGAAATTACGAGCACCTACAGCTATAGCCCCCGTTTTAGGTAAAAACTTTGCTGGACCAAAATCAGGTTGCCATAAAGGATCTTTTAATTTTTTTTCGAGACCTTCATATTCGCCTGCTCTCACATTAGCTAGATTACGTCTATCATCGCTTTTAGCAGCAAATTCATATAAATAAACAGGTATGCCAAGCTCATCCCCTATTCTTTTGCCTAATTTATTAGCATATTCTATAACCTCTTGCATAGTAATATTAGCCACTGGCACTAATGGGCAAACATCGGTAGCACCAAAGCGAGGATGAGCACCTTTATGTTTAGACATATCTATAAGTTCAGTAGCTTTTTTCACTGCTTTAAAAGCAGCTTCGACGACAGCATCTGGTTCGCCAGCAAAAGTAACTACAGTCCTATTAGTAGTAGCTCCTGGATCTACATCTAAAAGTTTCACACCATCAGTATTTTTAATTTCTGCTGTGATTTGATTGATAATATTCATATCTCTCCCTTCACTGAAATTGGGTACACACTCGATAATTTTTTTACCTAAAAGCATATAAATTTATTTTTTACAAAATTACTAAAATTATACTGCTATATAAAAATTTAAACTTTTGTAATCACCTAAAATACACAATTTGCTAATAATCTCAATTTCCTAAAGAATAATCATTAAATAATGCAAACATATTATCAATAAATTATTTGCTATAAAACACATATTATGGACAATTAATGAAGTGTCTATAAATAACAACAAATAAAATTTTTAAAATATTCAAAAATATTCATTAATTTTACCTAATAAAAATATTTTTATGAACACCGCCAAGGAGCTAGACAACGAGACCAGCTACACGTATTTCGTAGCGAGATATTATGATATTAAGCTTGGTGAAACAGGCGGATTTTTAGCTAGATATGACTTTGACAATAAAAAATGTGTGAAAAACATACCAAGAAATATTGCTACTTGGATTGCTAAACAAATAGCAGGTAAAGGAACTAGCTATAATATTTTTAATTATGGAATAGGAAAAGTTAAATAATAAATTATGCATTATAGAATAATATTTAGTGTTTTTCTTTTTCTCTTTTTGAGTAGTTGCAATCTTTCATATTTTAAAAAGGATTTATCCCAAATACTTGGTGTAGAGAAAAAAGAATTAAAAAATATCCAAAATTTTAATGAGTGGGGAGGATTTCAAGGAGATGGTTATATATTAGAAATTTATACCTTGTCAGAAAAGGCAATTCAGGCTTTTAAAAACAACCCAGTAAAAAATCTTCCTGATAAACAAGAGGAAGGTAAAGAATGGCATAAATATAATTGGAGTACCTTTCCTATTGACAGTTCATATAGTAATGTTTTTATTATGTGTTTAAATTATTCCGGTTCTAGCAAAAAGCTAACAGTTAAACTTAATGAAATCAAGAGATTGATAGAAAAAGAAGGTGTGTATTATTCATTTTATTATAGGCCAGATAAAGAACATCCACAGAATGTAGAGCTTTTTATTTTAGATGTTCAGAATAGAAAACTTTATGCAATTGACCAACAGCTTTAAAGAGTAATAATGTACTGGATCCAATAGTTAAACAATAAATCAACTAATCCAAAAAAATAAAACGGGAGCAATCAAAGCTCTCGTTTTTTTGTTACTTTTCTTTGTGTGGTTGACAAAGAAAAGTAAATTATATAAAAACTTATTCAAAAAATATTCATTAATTTTACCTAACAAAAATATTATGCGAATATTAAAAAATTTATTTATAATATGTTTTTTATTAATAGGCATTTTATTAGAAGCTATTTTATTAATTAGGATAGAAACTTATTACACACTTAAAAGAAGAGAAAAGGAATTTTTGGATAAATATGAATACGAGGATTTTTCACAATTTAAAGGTATAAATATGTGGATTAGAGGTTATGATGATAGTGGTAAAATATTAATTACAGGTTCTATAGAATTTTTAAAAAATGAATAATATGAAACCTAAAAAGTCACTTTTAATTGCAATTTTGCTTATTGCTATCTTAAAAGGCTATAGTACTCAAGAAAAAAAAATCTCTAATTCTAATGGGAAAGACAAACTTATAATAGAGTATGATAATACTGTTTTAATTTTAATTGGTGAACAAATATTTCCATCAACTTTAGATACTAATCATTTAAAGCATTTAGTTGATGAGAGAGTGTTGCTAATCTTTAAGTCGGGAAATTATTACTATGTCTTTTTAAATAGAAAAGAAAAAATTAATTTTTTATCTGATACTTATTGGAGAAAATTAACGCCAAAATATCTCAATTTATCAGATTGTGATAGTTCAAATCATTTTCGATTTACTAAGATAGAGTACTCCGATGCTCCTTTTTTAACAGGGTTTTATAATCTAACGGATTCGATTATTGTACCTACTTCTGAACTAAGAAGAAAAGGTTTAAAAAATATAGATCAGTTAAGGACAAATTATTTTTCAACTTCTGATACTTTATTGAAATTAAATGGAGCAGTTTCAGTTGGTTTTGAAGTGAAAGATGTAGTAACGGAATTACAAATACTTTCCGATCCTAATCTTTTAAAACAAAAAGGGGATTTTAAAATTGCTTTAATAGAAGCTACATCATTAATTAATAACGCTGGATATAGTCGTATTAATTATTTAGATTGTTCGGGTACTATTGTTTTATCTTTTGTAGATAATAAACTTATTCAGATTCAATATTTAGATTGGGAATATATTTATTATATATTTAGACAAAAGAATGTCTTAACAAAAGATATTCTATGCAAATAAAAAGCTATGTCAATGACTTGTCTTTTTACTAATATGCCTGTTTATCTTTAAAATCCCTTATATATGCATCAATCACGTTAAAGAGTTCTGTTTTTTGTCAATTGGCATTACCGAAGATTATCATATTTATTGCATTTAGAGACATCAAAAATACCACAAAAAGCAACACAAAACGTCTTATTAAGCATTGATTATTGAAAATAAAACAAGTATTGTTTTCTGTTATAATCAAATCTTGTAATATTTAAGCCAAATTTGATTACAGTAAAGTTTTTCAAAAAAAATTGCAAAATGGAAATAAGCGAGATAAAAGAAAGGCTAATCATACTTTCAGTAGTGCAGTACCTCCAATACCTCCCCTATGGCGAGCCATTCGTCTCTATGCAAAACTACTAGTTTACTTTAAACACATCTTTAGATGTGTTTAATCCGCATTGGGAAATGATTTGCAATAAAACAAGCAAGCAGCGATGGGCAGAAGGGTTTACACTGTTTGAGCAAGCTAAAGCTTGCGAGTTTGTAAACCCCCAGAGNNATTTCCCCAGCGGAGACTTTTCTTTTGTTACTTTTCTTTGTGTGGTTGACAAAGAAAAGTAAATTATATAAAAATATATTCAAAATATTCATTAATTTTACCTAACAAAAATATTATTTTATGTACCCCACCAAGGAGCTAGACAACGAGACCAGCCAAACATATTTCGGAGCTAGATATTATGATAGTGAGCTGAGTGGGTGGCTGAGTGTGGATCCGATGAGCGATGAAAAGAGATGGATAAGTCCGAATGCATATTGTCAGTGGAATACATTGATTAGAATTGATTCAACGGGATTATTTGATATAGAAACAGGTACTATTGAAAAAGTAGATAATTTAACCAAAATAACTAAACAAATCAATGAAAAATTTGGCGTAAAATTAACGATTAGTGATATAGTTAAGGCAAATAATATTGAAAATGTAAACAAAATTCAAGTAAGAAATAAAAGTGCTTTGCCTGGTCAAAACGTAGAATTAAATTTTGATTTAAAATCGTTAAAAGTTACAGATGCAACTTATGGTATATATATGCCAGGATTATCATGGGAAGCTACAACTAGAACATGGCTAACTCCAATGAAAGGAACAAATACTTTTGGAAGGGGTAATTTTTCTATCCACGGAGGCACAACACTTGGTTCAGCAGGATGTATAGACTTAACAGGTAAAAATTATAGTTTACACAATTGGCTAAAGTCTTATGGAAAACCGATTAAACTAAACGTAAAGTATTAGCAATTATGAAAACAGTTATAAAAATACTTAAGACAGTAATAATTGTGGTTGATATTTTATTGTTACTTATATGTGCTTCTGAATTATATGAATTTTTGAAAGATTCTAACTCATATCATCTTGGTTCAGAAGCAATGATAGAAAATGGAGGTTGGTCATATAGCAGTAATTTTACTTTTATCTTTTTCAATTCTATTATGATTATACTTTCAATTCTATTATCATTTCTTGCATTTAGGAGTAAAAAAATCAAATTTCTACTACTGATATTATTGTTAGTAATTTGCCAAATAGGATGTTTGATTTTATTATAATCAACCATATGAGTAATAAATCCTATGCTTAAACATTAAGTTAACTAATCCCCCAAAAAACGAGAGCAATCAAAACTCTAGTTTTTTTGTTTCTTTAAGGTAACTTGAAGGGGAAAAAGCATTTAAAAATTCATTTTACTAAGGATTATGTTTTAAAGTGAAGCGGAGGTGGAACAATTACGAATCTTAACATTTACGGTACTTTGATATAAAACCATGTAAGACACCTTTTTTCGTTTTAAAAATTTATGCGTTATAAAATAAAATTTACTCATTACAAAATTTAAAATTTGTGTTATAAAATTTTCTGGGGCGTTATGTTGTTAGAGGGTGGAAATATTTAACAGAATTTGCAATACCTCCTCTACTGCTAGCTATTTGTTTCTCAACAAAACTATTAGTATGCTTGAAACACATCTTTAGATGTGTCAAATCCGCATTGGGAAATGATTTGCAATAAAACAAGCAAGCAGGGATGGGAAGAAGGGTTTACACTGTTTGAGCAAGCTAAAGCTTGCGAGTTTGTAAACCCACAGAGGTGATTGCATAGTTTTATCAAATCATTTCCCCAGCGGAGACTTTTCTTTTGTTACTTTTCTTTTTGTGGCTGACAAAGAAAAGTAAATTAAATAAAAATTTATTCAAAAATATTAATTAATTTCACCTAACAAAAATATTTTTATGCACACTGCCAAGGAACTAGACAACGAGACCAGCCATAAGCATTTCGGGGCGAGATATTTTGATCCAGCAGGTAGCCATGGAGCACCAAGATTATTTATAAGAATAAATGAAAAATATTCTGAAAAATATGAAAATTATAATTAATAAAATAATTATTATTTTATTAATTATTACAACACTATTTAGCTGTAATAATAATGATATTGAATTTAGTGCCGATAATAAATGCGATACTTTGATTATAAATAATACTAAAGAGATTCCATTTATATCTACTAAAGAAGAAATCTATAAATTATTTGGAGAACCTAAAAAGATAAGATATAATAAGACATTATTTTTACATATAAATGATAGTGTTATAAAAAGCAATTCTACACATTACAAATGGGATAATTATTATTATATTGAGGTAAATAATAAATTATTTTTAAACTCTATTTTTTTTTATAAAAATAAAGATATTATATTAGTTGCTAATGATAGTATTAATTTAAATAATAAAACTAGATTATCATTTATAAAAAAATTTTTTCCTGATTCATATAATAATATGTATGTATTACCACGCTATTTTTCAATTTATTATCCTGATGATTTAAAGAAAGATTTGATAGTTGTCCCTTTTGAGACTCAATATGGAGTAATAGAATTAATATTTTATAAAAATAAACTGTATTACATTGAAACTAGAATTAATACATTTTAAATAAATATAAAAATAATTAAAGAATTATGGGTAATGTAAAATTAAAAAATGCAAACTAAAAATAAAAATTTAAGAATATATTTTATGAATTTTAAGATAAATTATATTAATACAAATTATTATTTCGCTAGATACACATATTTCAAAGCGAAGTAATATAATTCATATATTAGATTAAACTTATTTAAAAAAACGCTTAGTAAAATCTGCATTGGGAAATGATTTGCATAAAACAAACAAGCCGTGTTTGAGAGAAACGATTTTGTAGGAGTTTAAAATTTTAAACCCATCAAATCTTTTCCATTCGGAGACTTTTCTTTTGTTACTTTTCTTTGTGTAGTTGACAAAGAAAAGTAAATTATATAGAAATTTATTCAAAATTATTCATTATTGTACGATAAAAAATTTTTTATTACTTTTGCCATAAATTTTATAAAACCCAAAAAATAAAGACGGATAATGAAAAGAGAAAAAGAAGAAGTGTATTCGAAATCAGTAAAAGCAGGTAGACGCACCTACTTTTTTGATGTTAAAGAGAGCAACTCTGGTGATAGATATATCACTATTACCGAGAGTAGAAAAGAATTAGATGAATCTACAGGGCAATTTGGTTATAAAAAAACTAAAATATTTTTATATAAAGAGGATATGGATAAGTTTGCTCGAGGGTTACGCTATGCAATAGAATTTATCGAAACTGGTATAGATCCTGAGGAAGGTAAGGAAGAAATTTTAGAAAATCGTAAATTTGACAAAGAAAATCTAAATAAATTTTCTGATAATCACGACGACGAAGATATAATTTTCTAATTATATGGGCAAAGTTATAGCAATAGCAAATCAAAAAGGAGGTGTGGGAAAAACTACTACTGCTCTTAATCTAGGAGGTGCTTTTGCAGCTTTAGATTTCAGAACTTTAATCATCGACGCTGACCCACAAGCTAATTCTACTTCTGGATTAGGTATAGATCCTAAATCTATTAACAAAAGTATTTATGAGTGCATCATTAATAATATTGATCCTCATGAAACTATTGTAGAGACAAATACTCCTAATCTATTTCTACTACCAGCTCATATTAACCTTGTAGGTGCCGAGATAGAGTTAATTAATATGGAAGATAGAGAAAAAAAGATGAAAATAGTTGTAGACTCACTAAAAAATGATTACGATATTATACTCATCGATTGCTCTCCATCTCTTGGCATCATTACTGTGAATGCCCTTACAGCAGCTGATTCTGTAATTATACCTGTACAATGTGAATATTTTGCCCTCGAAGGATTAGGAAAATTATTGAATACTATTAGAATAGTTCAAAATAGACTAAATCAAGATTTAGATATCGAAGGTATTTTACTTACTATGTATGATAGAAGGTTACGCTTGTCTAATCAAGTAGTTGATGAGGTTAGACATCATTTCAAAGATATAGTTTTTGATACAATAATTCCTAGAAATACTCGCATTGGTGAGGCTCCTTCTTATGGAGAAACTATAATTACTTTCGATACTACTGGTAAAGGCGCTCAAAGTTATATCGCCCTTGCTAAAGAAATTTTAAATAAATCAAAGAAAGAAAATTTAAATGTCAACAAGTAAAAGACCAGCTTTGGGAAGAGGATTAGAAGCTATATTGGGAGATATAGATAATGATTATTTCTCCTCATCTGCTTTTCCTCTGATACCTATAGATCAAATAGAAAGTAACCCTTTTCAACCGCGTACAGATTTCGATGAAGATGCTTTATATGATTTAGCTGAATCTATTAAACATTTGGGTATCATTCAACCTATAACTGTTAGAAAAATTGGTGAAAATAGATATCAATTAATTTCTGGTGAAAGACGTCTGAGAGCAGCTAAATTAGCTAATCTCGATGAAATACCTGCTTTTGTCAAAGATGCTGATGACGACACACTTCTAGAATTAGCTCTTGTAGAAAATATACAAAGACAAGATTTAAATGCAATAGAAATTGCTAATTCTTACCAAAAATTACTCGAAGAGTTTAATCTCACTCAAGAGGAACTAAGCTCTCGTGTAGGTAAAAATAGAGCTACCATTTCTAATTATTTACGTATACTCAATTTACCTCCAGCTATACAAGCTGCTATTCGCTATGAAAAAATCACTATGGGACATGCTCGTGCATTAGCTTCTATCGATGATGATGAAGCCCTGATGAACATCTTTAAAAAAACTATTGACGAAGGTCTCTCTGTTCGCAAAGTAGAAGATCTAGTGGCTAATCTCAAAAATAAATCTACTGCTAAACATTCTAATAAAAATATTGTTTCAGAAAAAACTGAAAAAATTTTACATAATCTTAAAGAAAAATTTAACATAGAAGCTAAATCTAAAGTTAATTCTAATGGCAAAGTCATTGTGCAATTAAAATTTGATAATGATGAAGAAATAGAGAATTTTTTTAAGAATTTTATAAATGAATAGATTCCTATTTCTTATATTATTTTCTTTTTTATTTAATTTAAGCTCTATTAACTCTCAAAATCTTATTTCTGCTAATTTAGATACTTATTTTTTTTTGAATAATTATCAATTAGATAAAAAAGATTCAATCCACAGTCCTCAAAGAGCAGCAATATATTCCTCACTATTACCAGGACTAGGACAAGGTTACAATCGTAAATATTGGAAAATACCTATTATTTATGCTGGATTAGGCGGTTCTGCTTATATGTTTGTATCTAATCATAAAAAATTTATCGATTATAGAGACGCAATAGATATGAGATTAGATGATGATCCTACAACAATTGATCCATACATAGATTTATATAGCTTAGATCAACTGACGTATTACAAAGATTATTATAGGCGCAATCTAGAAATCAGTGCAATAGTTTTTGTAGGAGTTTACTTGTTAAATATACTAGATGCAGTAGTAGACGCTCATTTATTTGGGTTTAGTATTGATACTGATTTATCAATGATATCAGCTAATAATACTAGTACTCTTGTGCCCACTATTTCTTTAAAATATAATTTTAAAAATAGTAATAATGATAAAAATAGCTATCATAGGTTATGGTAAAATGGGTAAAGAAATTGAAAGCACTGCCCAAGATTTTAATTACCAAATAATAAGTATTATAGACCAAAATAATAATTTAATAGATGAAATAAAAAAGCATAAACCAGATGTAGCTATAGAATTTACTAATGCAAATGCTGTAGTAAATAACATTAAAACATGTGTAGATATGCGTATACCTGTTGTCTCTGGCACTACAGGCTGGGACAATGAATTAGAAGAAATAAAAGAATATACCTTACAAAATAATGGCAGCGTACTTTGGGGCAGTAATTTTAATCTAGGTGTCAATTTGTGGTTTGATTTTGTCGATTATATATCAGAAAAAATGAAAACTTATGAAGATTATAAAGTGAGATTAGAAGAAATCCACCATATACATAAATTGGATAAACCTAGTGGTACAGCCATACAAGCAGCTCAAATAGTTATGAAACATTATAATTTCAAAAATTGGAGTCTAGACGATAAAGAAGAAGATTATTTAAATATTAAATCTATCAGGCAAGGTGAAGAAGTAGGTACGCATAGCGTTATATTTACAAGTTTATTTGATCAAATAACCATAGAACATAAGAATTTTTCGAGAAAAACACTTGCCATAGGTGCATTGACAGCTGCTAATTGGATTATAGATCATCCTGGTTTTTATATTTTCCATGATGTTTATCAAGAAATTTTTAATCAATAAAAATTTTTCTAAATAATTATTTAATATACTTTTCTAACCATTTTTGAGCAGGTATATTGAAAAATTGCCAAGGATTATTTTCTGTAACATCAGTAGTAATAGAAATCATTTCTCCTGTTACGGGGTGAGGAAACTCTAAATGATATGATAATAAGTCTATTCCCCCATTAGGTAGTGATCTATGTGCTCCATATTTCAGATCACCTCTGATAGGACTACCTAAATGTGATAATTGAGCTCTTATCTGATGATGGCGCCCAGTATGTAACTCGATACCAAGTAAATGAAATTTATCTGATGATGTGATAAAGCTTAAATACAATTCTGCTTTCTGATAATCTTTTTTTTCTATCTCTGATATGTATGCTTTATTATTTTTTTCATTTTTTTTAAGATAATGAGTTATTAAACCTTCATTAATGGGAGGTCTGTGCTCTACAATAGCTAAATAAATTTTGCGTACTTTTCTATCATGAAAAAGTTGATTCATTCTAGCAAGAGCTTTAGATGTTTTGGCGAATACGACTACACCTGCTGCTGGTCTATCTATTCTATGTATTAATCCTAAAAAAACATTACCTGGCTTTTGATATTTTTCTTTTAAATGACCTTTAATAAGATCTATTAAAGTAATATCACCAGTTTTATCACCTTGTATCAAAAGTCCGCATGGTTTATGAACTGCAATGAGATGATTATCCTCATATAATATAGGAATAGGGACTATCCAACCATCAATATTGCTCATGTTCATTAGGGAAATCTTTATTTTTCACGTCATCAATATATTGATTTACTGCTTTTAATATTTCAGCTTCTAGATTGTGATATCTACGTAGAAAACGTGGTGAGAAATCTTGATTAATTCCGAGCATATCATGGAGTACTAATACTTGTCCATCTACCCATTTACCAGCACCAATGCCGATGATAGGAATACGACTAGATTCAGCCACTTCTTTAGCTAATAATGCAGGAATTTTTTCTAAAACTATAGCAAAACAGCCAGCTCTTTCTAGTAGCATAGCATCTTCTCTTAGTTTTTCTGCTTCTTCTTTATGAGTAGCTCTCACAGTATAAGTACCAAATTTATTTATGCTTTGTGGAGTGAGACCTAGATGTCCCATTACTGGTATACCTGCTGATAATATACGATCTATAGCCTCTAATATTTCTCTACCACCTTCTAGTTTTACAGCTTGCGCACCAGTTTCTTTCATTATTCTAATAGCTGATTCTAAAGCTTGTTTAGAATTGCCCTGATAACTACCAAATGGCATATCTACTACTACTAAAGAACGTTTAACTCCACGTACTACTGACACCCCATGGTATATCATCTGATCTAAAGTTATAGGCAAGGTAGTCGAGTATCCTGCCATTACATTTGCTGCAGAGTCACCTACTAGTATAATGTCTACGCCTACTTTATCTAAAATCTTTGCAAAACTATAATCATATGCTGTAAGCATACTGATTTTTTCACCTTTCATTTTCATCTCTTTCAGTACATACGTGGTGATACGTGGTAATTCTCTAGAATCATTCATGATTTTAATATATTTTTTACAAAATTAAGATAAATATTTTATTTCATATTTGTAAATTTTTAATTTATCTTTGCTTTTTAAAATTATTTTAATGAAAAATATTGCTTATTCAAAATTATTGTATAATTTTGTTTTATAAAAAACCTAATTAATGCGAAAAAAATATTATTTTGTTCTACTTATATCTTATTTACTAATAATTTTTACCTTAATTTTATTTTGGTTTAGCCAAAAAAATAATTTAAAAAAACAATTACTACATGCTACACATTATGTTAATGAAATAGTACCAGAGGCTTTAATAGATAGTGCTTATAATAAAAAGAATTTTCCAATTTTATATTATGACAGTTTACGAAATATTTTAAATAATACTGCTGATAATAACAATTTCGAATATTTATATGTGATCATACCACAGAAAGATTCTTTTTTATTTGTGATATCCTCTTATAATCGTATTGATATTTTGAATAATATGATTTCAAAATATTTATCTCCTTATTATTATTATCCGTCTAAAATTAAAAATTTATCTCCAGAAAGACCAGTAATGTTTTTGAAATATACTGATGAATATGGTAGTTTCTTTTCAGCATTTCATTATTATATCACAGATGCACATCATCCATATATAGTGGGAGCAGATTATGATCTTAATATTATTAGTTCTCTCAATTGGAAATTTATTTTTATCATATTGGCAGTAACCATAATTTTTATTTTTGCTTTATTATTAAATTTTAATTGTGAGTATAAAATCAAAAATAAAAAATAAACATATTGTTTGTAAGTAATACCAATCATTAATTACATAATACAATTAATTCTTTCACTATATTTTTATTTTTTTTTTAAAAGTTTTTACTTTTTAGTATTTTTGCTTATTAATTTGATAATTGATAAAATATATTTTTAAACATTATGAAAAAAGCATTTTTAATTTTTATTAGTTTTTTTAGTTTTATTTATTTGGATGGTCAAGTGACAACATTTGGAGAAAACCCAGCAGAATATATATCTACTTTGCAAAAACTTTTCAGCTCAGATAGGAATCTGAGTAAAAGTGATATGAAAAATATTGATGTTTTTTTACTTGGAGACTTTAGTAGTTTCTGGGGTTCTATAACTGATTTAGAGAAAAAATCAATAATTAATTTATCTAATCAGATGTTAAAAAAACGTTTAGGTACTAATTATTTTTTAGCATTTATACATTCATTAGTAAATATACAAAAAAGTGGTAAATGGCAAAGTGATTTTACTGATTGGGCAAAAACATATGATAATATAATAACAAAAGAGCGAGGGCAAAAGATTATTCAATTTTTAAATCAAAGTGATAGTTTATTTTTAAATAATATTCTATACTCATCGCCTACTACTACATGGATAAGTACTTCTAATAATTTCAAATTTGAATATGACAATGAGCCAAAAATAATTTTCCCCAATACTAGTCTGGTATGCTATGCATATGGAGATAGCTCCGTAATATATCAAACTAATGGCATTTATTATATGAGTAGTAATAAATGGGTCGGTAAGGGAGGTAAAATAACTTGGGAGAGAGCTTTATTAGACCCTGATAAAGTATATGCTTTACTTTCTAATTATTCTATATCGTTGAAATCAAGAGATTATAGAGCAGATACAGTGAATTTTTATCACAAAGACTATTTTGGTGACCAACCAGTTACAGGCTATATTTTAGAAAGAATTTTTGCAGACAAAACTGGTGAGCAAGCCATATATCCACAATTTTATTCTTATCAATCAAATTTTTATATAAAAAACATTTTTAAAAATATAGATTATGAAGGTGGCTTTTCTGTAAAAGGTGCTAGTATAATAGGTTCGGGCGATAGTATCAATTTAGCTACTATTAATTTATTTTATAACAATAATCTTTTCATAAAATCTCAATCAACGAGTTTTTCTATTAGAAAAAATAGTATAGAAAGTCAAGATGCTTCGGTGGTTTTATATATTAATGAAGACTCTATTTATCATTTATCTTTAGTTTTTAAATATCAAGATTCAACAAAAGAAATTAGTTTTATCAGAGATAATGAGAGACTACATTCTATGCCATTTTATGATACTTATCATAAGCTAGAAATGTATTTTGAGGCTTTATATTGGACGATTGGTGCTCCAGAGATTCGCATGACTATGCTAAAAGGTAGCTCTCATAGCAATGCTCTTTTCGAATCTAGTAATTATTTTTCTAAAAATAAATATTTGAAATTGCAAGGTATTGACGAGAAAAATCCACTTCAATATATTAAAGATTTTACAGATAAAACTGGTAAAAGATATTTTTCTGTTTTAGATTTCGCTAAATTTAGAGTAATAGATACTCGTATAATTAGGCAACAAATAATATCACTCGCTTTACAAGGTTTTTTAGATTATAATCCTAATACTGATATGATATATGTGAAAGATAAAGTTTTTAATTATATAGAAGCTAATGCAGGGAAGAAGGATTTTGATGTTATTCAATTTAACTCTGTAGTAGAATCATTAGATAATGCTAAACTAAGCTTGATCAATTATGATTTGAAATTAGAAGGTATATCAAGAGTTTTTTTAAGTGATTCGCAGAATGTGGTTGTCTATCCTAAAGAGCAAAAAATTATAGTTAAAAAAAATAGAGATTTTATTTTTGATGGGTTAATTAATGCAGGCAGATTTAATTATTATGGTAGAGAATATTATTTTTCTTATGATCAGTTTAAAATTAACATGCCATATGTAGATTCTATGAATTTCTATGTGAGAAGTAGGATACCAGATAAATATGGTGAATATCCTTTGATAAGAGTTAGAAATGTGATAGAAGATATGAGTGGTGAGCTATTAATAGATCATCCTAGTAATAAAAGTGGCAAAATTTACATGCCAGAATATTCGATTTTTAATAGTAAAAAAATATCTTATGTTTACTATGATAAATCCTGTGTTTACCAAGATGTATATATCAGAGATAATTTCTTTTATCATATTAATCCATATACTTTGAAAAATTTAGATAAATTCGAAACAGATTCTCTTAGGTTTGATGGTTATTTATCATCTGGTGGTATATTCCCAGATATTTATGAACCATTGGTAATTATGGAGGATTATTCTTTAGGTATTTCTCACCAAACACCTTCTAATGGATTACCAGCATATGGTGGTAAAGGCAACTTTACTAATAAAATTACTATGTCTAATCAAGGACTTCGTGGTGATGGAACATTGAAATATATTACTTCAACAGCTAATAGTAAAGATTTCTTATTTTTCCCTGATTCTACAATAGGAATAGCAGATAGCTATATAATAGCGGAACGTACTACTGGAGTGCAATATCCACCTGTAAGTATTGAAAATGCTAAAATTTCTTGGTATCCCAAAAATGATTATATGGCTATTTATACTCAAGATAAACCAGCTATTGCATATAAAGAAAAAATTGTTTTCAATGGTATTTTAGATTATAGTCCTTCAAGCCTTTTAGCAAATGGTAAGATAGAATTTCTGAATGCTATAATGACCAGTAAACGTTTTGTCATGAAAAATAGAGTTTTTGATACAGACACTTGTGATTTCGTATTAAAAACTTTTGATCTCAATGAGTTAGCTTTAGAAACTAAAATCTATAAAGGACACGTGGACTTTGATCAAAGAAAAGGAACTTTCGAGACAGCTGATGATAGTTCCATGATACGTTTTCCTGCTAATGAATATATCTGTTATATGGAAAAATTTGATTGGTATATGGACAAAGAAGAAATAGATTTCTATACAACTCATTATGATGAAATAGATTACACTCACACGTCAATAAGAGATTTGGTAGATATGGATCTTAGTGGTTCTAGATTTGTTTCTACTCATCCAGCACAGGATTCTCTCACATTTATTGCTGGCAAAGCTAAATACAATATTAAAAATAAACTAATAATAGCATATGAGGTTCCTTTCATAAAAGTGGCAGATGCAGCTATTTTCCCAAAAGATAGAGTTGTCAATATTTCAACGGGTGCTGTTATGCAACCATTAGAAAATTCTACTGTTTTAGCTAATCTAGATACTAAATATCATATTTTGCACAATTGTAATATTTGGATTTATGGTAAAAAAAGTTATTCTGGTAAAGGCCAATATGAATATATAGATCAAAATAAAAATTCTCAAATAATCAATTTTGATAAAATCACAGTAAATAATAATTTGCAAACTACTGCTACGGGCAAAATTTCTGATAGTATTAATTTCACACTTAGTCCTTATTTTTTATTTGCTGGCAATGTATATTTATCGGCTCCACAAGAATTTTTAACTTTTAATGGCGGAGCGAAAATATCACATACTTGTGATACTCTGCCCAAACAATGGATAAAAATCAATGATATCATTAATCCTAATAATATACTGATTCCTATTCCTCCACAACCCAAAAATATAAATGGTGATATTATCTTTGCTGGATTATATTTTTCTAGTCAAGGAGTAGCAGGTGTTTATCCAGCTTTTTTAACAAAAAAATTATATGGCGGAGATGTAGAATTGGTGTCATCTAATGGATTTTTACGATATGATGAAGTGTCTGCAGAATATCAAATAGCGTCTAAAGAAAAACTTGATGGTATTACTAAAAAAGGTAATTATCTGAGCTTAAATACAAAAACTTGTGATGCTGTAGGAGAAGGAAAATTAAGTTTAGGATCTAATCTAGGAAGAGTAAATATGGATTTCTATGGGAGAGTAGATTATAAAAAATCTGACCTTTCCACCACTATCACTGCTAATTCAATTTTAGATTTCTATTTTAATGAAAAAGCACTTGAGATGTTAGCTAATGATATTTTAGCATCAGAATATGAAAACCTAAATATTCAAGATGAGTTGTTTTTGTCTTTCTTAGAAGAATCTCTAGATAGTGCTACTGCTATGAATGTTATTAATGATTTAAATCTTTATGGTAATATTCGAAGATTTCCCAAAGAGTTAGCTCATACTTTTGTTTTTAATGATTTGACTTTTAAATATATTCCAGAGACTAAAACATATATTTCTGAAGGTAGAATTGGCATTTCTATAGCTAATGGAACCCAAGTATATAAATATGTAAATGGCATCATTGAGCTATCACTTAGACGCAGTGGAGATAGACTGACTATTTATTTACAACCTTTTCCTAATGTTTGGTATTTTTTCACATACAGCAATGGACTAATGCAAGGATTATCATCTAGAAAGGAATTTAATGAACTTATCATAAATACAGACTCTAAATCTAGAACTTTAAAGTCTAGTGGTAAAGAAAAAGGATATACATATTATATAGCTACGACAACTACCAAAGATAGATTCCTTAAAAAAGTTTATGAAAATATCAATATAGAATCAGATGAATATTAAAAGAAAAATTTTGTAATAAAATATTAATTTTGCAAAATAATTGACGGGATGTAGCGCAGTTGGTAGCGCACTTCGTTCGGGACGAAGGAGTCGCTGGTTCGAGTCCAGTCATCCCGATTTGCCATTCTAGCTCAGCAGGTAGAGCAGCTCACTCGTAATGAGCAGGTCGTGAGTTCGAGTCTCACGAATGGCTCTTTGAATGAAAAACAATTTTTGCAAATTTATAATTTAGAATTGTAGATTATAATAAAATAAAGAGGGGCAACTAAAGTTGCCCCCTCTTTATTTTTTCTAGTTTTATAAACGTTTATTTAGGCTCATAATGAGTTTCTACGACATCTCCACCTTGATTATTCTTAAGCACAATTCTTTTTCTTTTAATCGAAGTATTTTAAATGTGTCTGTTTCTGTACCACCTATAGTATAAGTGATTTTTGTTATAACCTTGGTTTGGTCATCATTAAATTCCCATGTACCACTACCATTGATTACAATAGTAGTAGAATCCATAACAGCATAAGAGTAATTTACTGTGCCATTATCTTTGAATTCTAAAGTGGTTTGTTGATCTATTGAAGACAGAGTTTGTTCTGTGCCATTAATATAAAGTCTAGTAAGTCTCCATTCATTGCATAGACGTTCTTATTTAGATCTAAAACTTATTGCTGGACCATCTTCATATTTACAACCAGTAAATATTAGCATTACTGCACTAATTAAAATTAAATTTTTGAATTAGGCGTTTAGATAATAACTAAATTATTATTGGTTCATTCACGGTAATAACTATATTTCTTATTAGTATAATTGATTTTAAAATAAATTTCTACTCAATTTACTTTTCTTTGTCAACTACACAAAGAAAAGTAACAAAAGAAAAGTCTCCGCTGGGGAAATGATTTGATGTGTTTAAAATTTTAAACCCCTACAAAATCGTTTCTCTAACACGGCTTGCTTGTTTTATTACAAATCATTTCCCAAAGCGGTATTGCTAGAGCTTACTAATTATTGTAAAGGTTTTCTTTTAATACAAAATGTTGACAAAAACTTTATTACCTAAACGCCTAATTTAATAAAATTTTTTATTTTAATAATCAATTGATTTTTATTATTTAAAAAATTTTTTAAATAATTTATTAAATTTTAATCATATATAAAATATTTTATGTAATTTTGTTAAAAAATAATTATGAAAGTGAAATTAATTTATTAAATTAGGCGTTTAAGTAATAATCATTTTATATGGACAAGGCTTTGCTTTGACCATTCTGATT
>LFTI01000058.1 GCA_001513285.1 Rikenellaceae bacterium DTU049 | reverse complement strand
TTAGTAAATATAATCTGGTGAATATCAAACAAAATAAACTATTTTTTCATTAAATAGCGAAAAGGTTTTGCAATAATATTGGCTAATTTATATGTTTTTGAATTAAAAACTTCTGTAACATAATTTGTTGCATCAAAGACACTCGCTTTTTTACTAACAGCTATTTCATTATCAGAAGCGAATACAATATTAAAAATCATACTATCAAAAAAATCTAATTCATCAATTTTATTAAAATTACCACGAAATTCAGTTATTATTTTTATATTTTCCATTGGAAACATCATTGAACCATGAAAATATCTCTGGAAAAGCATTTTGTCATATTTGAAATATTTCTTTATCAAGTTTTCAAATTCCTCCAAATATAATTCTTTTACATGAAATTTATTTCTGAAGCCTCTTTTTTCAGAATAATTATATTTATCAGGAGAAGACATTATAAGTAGTCCATCGGGCTTGAGCACACGCTTTATCTCCAGCATCATTTCATCATGCATGGTTGTATGTTCAATTGTTTCAAAACTAACTACCACATCAATGGTAGATGACTGTAAGGGGATTTTACTTACATCACCTTGAAGATATGATAAATTATTATTTACATATTTTGAATTAGCATTATCAATTGTGTTTTTATCAATGTCAATGCCAATAATATTTTTTGCATATTTAGACATTAAAAAAGAGCCATAGCCTTCTCCACAAGCTATGTCAATGACATCTTTATCTTTTATATAATCGAAAGTGATTGCATACCTATGCAAATGCAGAAAAGTATCTTCATTCATTACTTCTGGAATTAACCTTTCACCCGTGAATTTTTGTTTTTTTGTTTTTTGTGCCATAAAATGATTTTTATTATATCAATATAATTGCCTCGCCAAAATGGAGATAATTTTATAGCTAACCAATACAATTGTTTAGCTCTTTTATTATCATTTTTATCTATATAAAATTTAGCCATAGCGTTTAGTCGGATAGACCAAGATTTTCGAGCTTTTTTACTTTTTTTAATTTCTTTTTGCCATTTCCAAAATAATTTCAATACATCATTGCCAGCTTTATCACCTAAAAAAAAATCACCTTGTGTCATTCCTAATGGAGATAGATAATATTTACTCAAAAATTCATTTATACAATAGAAATCTATATATTTTGAAAAAAGTAAATATATATCCCAATCTATTAAAACACCCGTTTCATCATAATAACCATAATTTATAAAACATTCTTTATTAACAATAATACAGGAAGTCTGAATAATTCTATCTCTATCTAATAAAAAGTTTGTATAATAATTGCCAGTCATAGGTTTTGGATTATAAAAAGATGATTTTTCTATTCCTTTTAAATCACCTATAACAATATGAATATGGAAGAAAAATTTATATTGTGGATAATTTTGTTCAATGTACGGCACACATACTTCAAGTTTATTAGGTAACCACTCATCATCATGGCAAATAAATGCTATCCACTCATATTTAGCAGCTTTAATGCCAGTATTATGAGCGGCACCTGCACCACAATTTTCAGGATGTCGAATAAAAACAATTCTTTCATCTGTATATTCTTTTACAATTGGCTCTAATGATGGAGTGGAACCATCATCCACAATTATTAGTTCAAAATATGGATAAGTTTGATTTAACACACTACCTATTGCTCGCTTCAATAT
>LFTI01000040.1 GCA_001513285.1 Rikenellaceae bacterium DTU049 | reverse complement strand
TCTCTTCGTGAGTTATAAAAATATTTTTTAAACTCTTCATAAACCTCACTAATTTTAGGGATATTTCCTGTTTTCATTGTCAAATCATGACGCATAAAACTATCGAAATAGCTGCTATATGCTTCTTGTCCAAATTCGAGTTCCATTGGACGCCAGTAATCTTCATAGAGGCGTTTTTGTGTTTCACCATCTAATCTCATAAGCATAAAATTTCTAATGAGGTCTGCCTGCGAAAGATCTTTACCTGTAGAATTCATGCTCTCAAATATTAGTTGAGGATTATCCTTATCTCTACTTAAGGAAATATCCACAATAAACAGCTTTGATAATCCGAGACATAAATTTTGAATATCATTTTCAGATAATTTATCAATTTTATTTGTAAAATATTCAAATATATCTTTAATTCTTACTGAGAAGTCTTTTGGATATTCCCTCTGCTCAATAATAGAAATATAAGTATTCCTATCGTTTTGAGAGAGNNTTGAGAGAGAAGTAATTTATATTTTCGATCCCCGGTTTCGAGAGGATTGATAAGATAATAATGTCTAATTTTTTTTGCTGAAAATCCTTCTATTTCGTTATCACCAATTTTACGTGCCAATGCCTCAAGCAGTAAACTAACTGTAGTTAAACGTTGTTGCCCGTCAATAACAAGTAACGGTTCTGGTTTCGATATTTGGTATAAGCCTTTTTCTATATACATAATAGATCCTATGAAATGACTCGGGATATCTTTACTTCCAGTAGTTATTATATCATCACATAATTTTTCACATTCATTTTCTGTCCAACTATAAAGCCTTTGATAAATAGGAATTGAAAATTGGTCGGACTTTTTAATGAATTTCATTAAATTAGCTTGAGTTGCTTCCATATGTTAAACTATTATTATTAATATAATGTGGGTTCTAAAAATTCATTTTTTACTTTTGATTAAAAAAAATCAAATAACCTAGATACTAATTTTTTCAAATCAATGCAATATTATTATAATTTTTTGAATAATTATATAAAAAAAATTGTTTTTTACTATTTTTACTATTTATCTAATTATTTATCCACAATTAATAGCCCATACACAACGTTATAGAACCCAAAAAATTATTTCCAAGTAAGGGAATTGATCAATGTGTCAATATCAATTTTTAAAAAATCTATGATTGGTTTTAGAGAATCATTATTGGGAATATTATTAAAATAAAGAGCTGCACGTAAATAATGATTAGAAGAATCTGTAATAAAAAATTGAATAGGAGAAGCGACCTCACTACCTTGAATATCATATAAAATGCCATAAACTTTATGCTCTGGCACATTAATCTCTATATCCTGAATATTTGAACTTTTAGGAATGTGTTTGATAACAAATGTACGTGAATCTTCTCTCAAATCTGGTAAATCATTTTTTATTTCTTTATATGTAAAATACAAATATGCATTAAAACGTGGTATAGATAAGTTAAACCAATATTTAGCATCTTCTTCTGTACTTTTGCCATTATAAGGCACCAATTCAGCATATGCTGGATATTTGAACTTAAATGGATAAATAGTATCTAACCAATAATATTGTTTTTGTGGTAAATCTACCCTCATATATCCAAATGGTTTAGGTATAGGCACTGGTTCATCTCTCAGACAACTACAAAATATTATTATAGAACTAATAATAATTAAATAGGAATAATTTTTAAAATTAGCCATTATCATCTTCTTTTGTTGGTAAAATTTCTACACGTATTATTTTTATTCTACATTCATCGATAGACAATATTTTAAATTTACAATTTTTATAAATCACTTCTTCATTTTTTTGTGGGAAATTACCCAAAAGAGTTAATATGACGCCAGCAACAGTTTCTATTTGGTCTTCAAATTCTTCGAAATAATCTTCATCGCAATGTATTAATTTAATAAAATCATTAAGACTAATGCGAGCATCAACCAGATATGTATTTTCATCAATTTTTTTAGTAAAGATTTCATCAGCATCATTATCATGTTCGTCTTGTATTTCGCCTACTATCTCCTCTAATAAATCTTCTAGAGTAACTATCCCAGAGGTACCACCATACTCGTCTACAACTATTGCGATGTGAATATGATTTTTTTGAAATTCTTTAAGAAGATTACTTGCTAGCATATTCTCAGGAATAAAAAATGGACTACGTATGTGCTTTTGCCAATAGAAATCTTCTTTAGCATTAGTCATAAATGGTAATAAATCTTTTATGTATAGAACTCCTTTTATATTATCAATATCTTTTTCATAAACTGGATAACGAGAATATTCATATTCTACAATTAAATCTATAATTTCTTTAAAACTAAATTCAACAGAAATAGCAACCACATCTACACGAGGTTTCATTATTTCTTTAACTTCTATTTCATTCAAGTTTATTACACCTCTTAATAAAACGGATATAGGTGTGTTTATTGACTCATTATTTGTAGATATATGTATCGCATCTGTTAGCTCATCTATAGTTACCTCTTCTTTTTTAGCAAATCTATGTGAAAATACTTTTTTTAATATAGGGAAAATATTTATTAAATACTTATTAATTGCAATAAATGGTATAAATATCCACAAGAAAGATTTTATTATTTTTTGTGGATTTACATATTTTATTATTAAAAAAGAAATCCATTCTGCAAATATATAATCTATAGATATAACAATTAGAAATGCTAATAATAAAATTATGATTAAATTAAAGAAAGTAAAATAATTAATTAAAAACAGCCACAAAAGAATTGTTTGAAAAATAATTATTAATATTCTAAATATAAACCAAGTAAATAATGGGGATTCAGGTTGTTCAATAAAATTTTTAATATAAAAATCTATGACATTCTTTGGCTTTTGATTGTTATCTGAATAATTGCTAGGAATTTGAAAAAAAGAATATTCTAATAGTGATATAATAAAATATATTAGAGTTGTTAGAGAAAACAATATTGCAAATAATATCCCCGAGATAAGCGGTACATCTTCCATTATGATAAACAATTATTTAAATTTATTAGAAAGGTAAATCATCACTAGGTTCGAAATTGTCATCTGCATCAAGATCATTATGAATAGGTATATTATTATATGGTTGTTCATTAGGCATAGGATCAGAAATAAATTTATCATCTTTACTAGATAACATTATCAGATTATTAGCAACCACTTCGTAGCCTCTTCTTTGATTATTTTGATTATCAGTAAATTCATATGAACGGAATTTACCCTCTATGTAAACTGGCATACCTTTTTTTACATATTTTTCTACAATTTCAGCTAACTTACCCCATGCAGAGACGTTAAACCATTCAGTATTATCAACATTATCTCTACGCATAGTACTTACACCTAAACTAAAGGATACTTTTTTGTTATCTGGATTATCAACTTTAATCTCTGGATCTCTACCTACATATCCTATTAATAAAACTTTATTTAATCCCAACATTTTAATTATTTTTTCAAAATTAAATAAATTATTTGATATCATTGTTGTCCGATAAAAATAAAAAATAGATAATAATAAAATCTAATACATTGATTAT
>LFTI01000061.1 GCA_001513285.1 Rikenellaceae bacterium DTU049 | reverse complement strand
AGAATGCCGGTGAGGTGGAAGGGATAATCCACATTGAGATGAATCCAGAAGAGCGGCTCGTCCGTCATCGACATAGGATAGAGGTCGCGGTAGAACTTCAGGTAATCCTCTTCTTTCAGCCCCGCTGGTTTCTGTTTCCAGAGAGGATTGACATCGTTAATAACGTTGTCCTCTTCCGTGTCAACATACTTGCCCTCTTTCCACTCCTGTTTCTTGCCGAACAGCACAGGCACGGGAAGGAACTTGCAATATTTCTTCAGGAGAGATTCGATTCTCTCTTTCTCCAGGAACTCTTTGTTTTCATCATCCAGATAGAGGATGATATCGGTGCCGCGCTCCTGCTTTTCTGTCTCCTCCATGGTGAACTCAGGGGTGCCGTCGCAGGACCACTTCACGGCGGTAGCATCTTCCCTGTACGACCTGGTGACTACCTCTACCTTTTTCGAAACCATGAAAGTGGAGTAGAAACCCAGTCCGAAATGCCCGATGATGGCATTGGCATTCTCCTTGTACTGATCCAGAAAATCGTTGGCAGAAGAGAGTGCTATCTGGTTGATGTATTTATCCAGCTCCTCAGCGGTCATCCCTATCCCGCGATCCGAAACAGTGAGCGTTTTCTTCTTCTTGTCGATGGAAACACTTACCCGGAGCTCACCCAGCTCTCCCTTGTATTCTCCTACATCGGATAAAGTTTTAATCTTTTGTGTTGCATCTACAGCGTTAGAGACAATCTCCCGAAGAAAAATCTCATGATCACTGTAGAGAAACTTTTTGATGATGGGGAAAATATTATCTGTTGTTACCCCAATCTTACCTTTCTGTACCATATATATGCTTATTTTGATGTTTATTTTACTTCAATAGATTTTGCAAATAGTGTGCCACACACACTATTTTCGAGAAAATAATTCCATTTTTAACCAGATATGTTAATCACTGAGATTTAACACATTGTCTCCGGCAAGGATGAAGGGGGTAATTTATTTAGATTCATTATAAAGTAAAAATGAGGGTCGGGATATTGCGAAACTTTATAGTTAATATTGAATTATTGATACAATTTATCCAATATTGATGCCCCGAATAACCCCATTTATGACCCCCTAATAGTCAGATAATCAGTATAGATAATTTGTTATTTTTTTTATTAACAATCATTAATCGTTTTTCGGGTAAAAAAGAACCTTTCAATTAAATATATATCATTATATTTGCAAACACATCGTTCATTTAACACAACAAAAAGTCATCGATTATGAAGACAAAAATTTCTTTCGAAAAACAGCTGCTAAGTCTGCAGGATAACATGTTCAATTTCGCATTAACATTGACAGCCGACAGAGAAGAAGCCAAAGATTTATTGCAGGAAACAACGCTTCGTGTACTGGACAACAGAGAAAAATATTACGAGAACGTAAACTTCAAAGGATGGGTTTTCACCATCATGCATAATATTTTCGTCAATAATTACCGCAAGATTGTCAGAAGTCAGACCATCATAGACCGGACAGAAAATCTTTATCATCTTAATTTACCGCAGGATTCAGGTTTTGATACGCCCGACGGTGCATACACGATTAAAGAGATCAACAAGGCAATCAACAGTTTTACAGACGAGTATAAAGTACCTTTCTCCATGCACGTCTCAGGATTCAAATACGAAGAGATAGCAACACATCTGAAACTGCCAATCGGCACAGTGAAGAGCAGAATCTTCTTCGCCCGCAAGCGGCTTCAGGAGTTACTGAAAGATTTCAGGTATTATTCTGAGTAATGTCAATTGATAAAATGCAAAAAACCTCTTTTTTTTTTAAAGAGGTTTTTTCGTTTTATAGAAAGTTGGTATCTTTGCGGTTTCATGAGGGATTGATTACAGAGAGGTTGTTGGAAACTAATTTTATGAAAGAATAATGGAGATTGTCTGGTTGTTGTTGTCACTTGTGATCTTGTATTTTGGTGCCGAAGGGCTGGTCTCGGGTGCGTCATCACTGGCCAGGCGGCTGGGTGTTAGTCCGCTGGTGATAGGGCTGACAGTCGTATCTCTTGGTACAAGCGCTCCGGAGCTGGTTGTGAGCGTGAAAGCAGCCTTGAACGGCCAGGGTGCTTTGTCTATCGGTAATGTGCTGGGTTCCAACTTTTTTAATGTGGGTCTTATTCTGGGCTTCTCTGCCCTGATATATCCCCTTTCGGTGAAACGTCAGCTGCTGAAGCTTGATGTGCCGGTGATGATTTTTGCAGCCCTCCTGTTTTTTGTCTTATTCCTCGACTCGGAGATCTCGCGGATTGAAGCGTTGATCTTTATTGTTACATTGATCGCCTATATCACCTATATGCTGGTCACCTCGCAGAAGAAAAACGCCGGTAAGCAGAAAGAGGAGGAGGAAGATGTACCGCTGAGCAAACACTGGTTGCTGGATCTCCTCTTTGTTGGTGTAGGGCTGGCGGCATTGATCTACGGGTCAGACATGCTGGTGGTGAATGCTGTGATCATCGCAGAAAAGCTGGGGATGTCGGAGGCGATGATTGGTTTGACCATCGTGGCAGCGGGTACCAGTATGCCTGAATTGGCCACTTCGGTGGTAGCGGCGATCAAAAAGCGGGCAGATATCGCCATTGGCAATGTGGTGGGGTCTAATATCTTCAACATACTGCTCATCCTGGGTGTTACCGGGCTGGTCAGGCCGATCAGTACACCTGATATCAACTATGTGGACAGCCTCTTCAATATCGGGATTGG
>LFTI01000102.1:39718-42737 GCA_001513285.1 Rikenellaceae bacterium DTU049 | reverse complement strand
AGGCAGGATGCTGAATTTAGCTTCATCAGATCGGCAAGCATGGTATGTGTATATGGAGTTGAAATTAAATCCAATATTGATTTTAAAAGATTAGTCTTTTACTTGCCCCTCTCATTTTTTCACCTTACCTTTGCATTAACTTTTTTTTATGAATATCTTTTTTCTAGAAAATATTTCCGATATTAACAAAATCAATGGTGATACTTTTAATCATCTTAAAGCTCATCATGTCCGCATTAATGACATTATTTATTTTACTGATGGAAAAGGTACTTTAGCTAAGGCTGTGATTTCTGATTTCTCTAAACAATCTATTACTGCTCATATTTTAGAAACTCAGTTGATGCCAAAATCTAAAACTAATTCTACTCTTTTCGCTCCTTTATTAAAGCAATCAGAAAGATTTGATTGGATGATAGAAAAAGCTGTTGAGCTAGGTGTCAGTAATATTATTCCTATAATTACTGAGCTTACCATCAAATCATCCATTAAAATCTCTAGATTGCAAAATATCATAAAAGCTGCTAGTTTACAATCTCTAAAATATTACTTTCCTACTATTTCTGAACCAATTTGCTTCGATGAAGCAATTGAATTGCATAAAAATACCAAACGTGTGATAGCTTATTGTGGTGATGAAATACAAAAATTAGACCTATTCGAATGTATAAATGCAGATGAGGATGTTTCCATTTTCATAGGACCAGAGGGAGATTTTACTTATGAAGAAATTAATAAAGCTATTGCTTATGGTATAATACCTGTGTCTTTAGGGCATCAACGTCTCAGAAGTGAAACTGCTGCTATTTTTAGTTTAACTATTTTTGCATTAAAAAATCATTTATGAAACGGTTATTAATAATTTTTTTAATTTTTAGCACAGCTTTTGTTTTTGCACAAAACAAAGTTTATAGTGTCAAGATAGCATTATTAAAGTATTCAGGTGGTGGAGATTGGTATGCTAATCCTACGTCTTTACCAAATCTTGCTATATTTTGTAATCAAACAATTAATACTAATATAGATCCTAATATTCCTGAGGTAGAGCCTAGTTCTCAAGATATTTTTAATTATCCATTTATTCATATGACTGGTCATGGTAATGTCATATTTTCTGACCTTGATGCTGCAAATCTCAGAAAATATTTAGAATCAGGTGGTTTTTTGCATATTGATGATAATTATGGTATGGATCCGTTTATTCGACCGCAAATCAAAAAAATTTTCCCCGATATCGAGCTTATTGAATTGCCTCCCTCCCATCCTATTTTTAGTCAATATTTTAGTTTTCCCAATGGATTACCTAAAATTCATGAACATGATGGTAAAGCTCCCCAAGCTTTTGGTATCATTCTTAATGGTAGATTAGTTTTGCTATACACTTATGAATGTGATCTGGGCGATGGTTGGGAAAGTGAAGAAGTACACAATGATCCTCCTGAGGTTAGGCTAAAAGCTCTACAAATGGGTGCTAATATCATCCATTATGCTTTCAATCTATAATTATTAATTATCTATTTCTTTTATGATTCTCCATTCTGCTGGATAGTAATTATTTATTCTACCACCATTTATTATTTTAATCCATCCTAATGCTAAATTTTGGAATTTTACTAAATAAATGCCTTCGTCAGCTTCTATGGTGAAAGATGTTTTTTGCAAATATGATTGTGCTTCTGATAAGCTAAGTGTAATGCTCGGAATATCTGATGATTTATAAATGGATAGAGCAAATTGCGGAGATGGTATTTGTTTTTTTTCTTCTAAGTAATTAGTTCCAATAGATAATATCTTTCCATTAAAGTAAATAAAATCTTTTTCGAACCAATCGTCAATCTTTTTTGTAATCAAATTAATGTTTTTTCTCCATTTTTTTAGTTTCAAATCTTCAGTTAGATTAATATAATCGACATTATCATGTTTATTAATTGAAGTTAATTTTATTGGATTTAAGTTTTTTTTATTGAATTGATTTATTTGCTTAAATTCGTTATTGAAATTATTCTTCTTGAAAATAGCATAATAAAACCCCTCTGATTTGGATAAATGTGGGAAAAATCTATATCCGTATTCAGATGCTACAATTCCCCACTCTGATGGTATTTGCAATTTTATTTCTTCGAAACCATTCTCGATGATCCATTTAGCCATTTCTTCATTTTCTTCGGAGGTAAAAGAGCATGTACTATAAATTAGGTAACCATCCATTGGGATTATATCAAAAACGTTTTTTAAAATATCTTTTTGTCTTTTCACGCATTGATTGATATAATTTAATGAAAAATTATCTTGCCATGCTTGGTATTTCCTAAAAAAACCACTTCCTGTACATGGAGCATCTAATAGAACTATGTCAAATTGATTTTTTATATCCATAAAATCATCTATTTTAGCACTAGATACGATGTAATTAGCTTTCCCCCATTTAGCTAAATTATATTCTAATACTTTTGCTCTATTGTTATTAATGTCATTTGCCCAAAGAATAGAATTATCACTAATCTGCGAATCAATAATGATAGATTTGCCTCCAGGAGCTGCTGCTATATCTAATATTTTTACATTTTCTAAAACATTTAAATATTTTAATATAAAATCAATGAACATAGATGCTGGATCCATTACATAATAAGCTCCCGCATAGAATAAAGGATCTTTATAAAAATTTGGTCTATCGCTCAGATAATATGCCTCATCACACCATTGTACTTTTTCAGCTAATGGTAAATAATCTTGTAAATTTTCTAATTTTTTGAATGGATTTACTTTAATTGCTATATTCGCACTTTCACTAAAAGAATTTATAAATTCAGTTGTATCAATTTCACAATATTTTTCAATAGATTTAATAAGTATGGTAGCAATTTCTTGTTTTATCATATTTTATTAATTTATTTATAAAATTACTAAAATAATATTATTGACATAGGCGTTTAGATAATAAAGTTTTTATCAAAATTTTGTATTAAAAAAACCTTTACAATAATTCGTAAGCTTAAGCAATACCGCATTGGGAAAT
>LFTI01000102.1:0-39701 GCA_001513285.1 Rikenellaceae bacterium DTU049 | reverse complement strand
TTGCGTAGTTTTATCAAATCATTTCCCCAGCGGAGACTTTTCTTTTGTTACTTTTCTTTGTGTGGCTGACAAAGAAAAGTAAATTAAATAGAAATTTATTTATAAAATTACTAAAATAATATTATTTTGGATTTTATTTTTTCAAAAACTTATTATACCTTTGATTTATAAAACTATTTAAAATTTTTTAAAAAAAATTTTAAAAAAACAATATATTTGTAAAAACAAAAAAATGAAAAGATTCTATTTGATTTTTGCTATTGTTTTCATTATTTCTTGCTTTTTATCTTGCAATAATGCTAAATGTGTTTATTGTAGTGCAGAATATAAAGGTGAATTTATTGACAGTATAAAATTAGCAAACTCGCAATATTATTATTCTGCATATATACCAATGAATCATAAACTAAAAAAATTGCCCATATTTATTTTTTTTGATCCACATGCACATCCCGAAATTGCATTGAAAAAATATCAAAATATTGCAGATAGTTTAGGTATAATTTTAGTAGGTTACAATCTATCATCTAATGAGACACCAGCCAATTTTTCATTATCATATTTCAAAAGTTTTATCCGAGATATTAATCTGAAATTACCTATAGATACTTCCAAATTATTTTTCTTTGGTTTCTCTGGTGGTAGTAGAATAGCTACTATGATACAAGAACAATATCATATAGCTAAGGGCATTATTCTATCTGGAGCATCTGCATATAATCAAAATTTTTTTACTAATAATTTGACACCCATAATTCATATTGTTGGATTGTATGATTTTAATTTTACTGAAATATTCCCTATTTTTACTCAAAATATTAATTCTAATAATTTGGGATTTATATTTTTCAGCGGTAAACATGATTGGCCTCCACAGAATACTGCTAACTTGTCAATGCTTATGCTATTAAATAAAAAAAATAAAAAAGTTGATTTACAAAATTCTTTAGATTCTATTCCTTATTATTTCCTCTATCCTACCCTTTTAAGTTTGCAATATTTTAATTTAAAAGTTCCTACCTCAATGATTAATGAATCACAACGTATTTTTACAAATACAACCATGCCTTTACTATCTGATATTATAGATCTGGAATGGGCTAAACAACAAAATATTATCAAATATTTCCAAAATGCTGATGATGAAGCTTTAATCAAAATGATAGATTCTCTCAGAGCAATAAAGCTAAATGCAAATGAAATAAATGATGAAATGAATTATGCACTTTCTCAACGTTTATTAGCTTATATTGGAATCGTTTCGTATTCATTTACTGTAAATCTATATCAACAAAATAGCCCTTTATTAACTAAAATTTTAAAGATTTATGAACATATTGAGCCTAACAATAGAGACATGTTATATTTTCAAGTGAAATGGTACCAAAAAAAGAATGACACTAGCAAGGTTAATTATTATATCAATAAAGGTAATTCTCTATATCCGGATTTTGAAAAATTGATCAATTTCAAAAAATAAAAATAATGGTTCTATAATGTTTATTGTGGGTTAATTATTTTTAATTTTCCAATTGTTATTATTGTCCACAAATTCACACAAATGAGCACAAATTAAAGATATATGTTGATTAGTTGAGGAGTTGATTATTTTAACAAGATATTAGTAATTTAATTTACAAAAGCACTCAGAAAACTAAATCATTAGTGTTAATTTGTGTAAATCTGTGGATGAAATTATAAACATTGTGGGCTAGATATTTATTAATCCACAAATGCATACAAAGAGCACCAAGATATTACACAAAGTTCACAAAGTACTATTTTTCAGCCTTTTAATTCTATTATTCTCTGTGTTCTTTGTAAATTCTTTGAGAACTTTGTGGTTAATATTTAACTGTCAAAATATTTAAAAATAAAAGTTTTAGAAAATTTGAAAAATTACATTAAATGTAATTAAGATAGAATCTGTATCCACCATCAAGACTTCTAACGTTAAAACCATTTTGTTTCAAAATTCTATAAGCTATATAAGATCTCAAGCCTTGCTGGCAATAGACATAAATCATTTTATCTTTAGGTAGCTCATCTAATCTATTTCTCAAATCATTCAGAGGAATATTTATAGAACCATCTATGTAGCCTTCTACTCTCTCTATAGGTTCACATACATCTACTATAACTACATTATCCTTTTTCAAATTAATAAATTCATCACAATAAATTATTTCTAAATCACCATCTATCACATTAGTAGCTACATAACCAAGCATATTTACAGGATCTTTAGCTGATGAGAAAGGAGGTGCATAAGCTAATTCCAAATATTGCAAATCCATCACAGTCATACCTCCCCTAATAGCAGTCGATAGCACATCTATTCTTTTGTCTACTCCATCATATCCTACGGCTTGAGCACCATATATTTTACCATTATTTTTATCAAAAATTAATTTCATAAAAATAGTGGTTGCTCCTGGATAATAAGTTGCATGAGAAGGTGGCGAAATATGTACAGTTTCATAAGAAATTCCTGCATTTTTTAACATTTTTTCATTATTACCTATTGAGGCTGCTGTCATATCAAAAACCTTGACTACTGAGGTGCCTATAGTACCTAAGTATTTTTCATTTTTCCCACAAATATTATTAGCTACTATTCTGCCTTGTTTATTTGCCGGACCAGCTAATGGCTTTAATGCAGGCAATCCAGTTATGAAATCTCTCACTTCTATCACATCACCGATAGCATAAATACTTTCATCTGAAGTTTGTAAATATTCGTTTACTTGTACTCCTCCAGTGATACCTATGTCTAATCCCGCATCTTTAGCTAAATTACTTTCTGGTTTAACGCCAATAGATAAAATTGTAAGATCTGAATCTATTTGTTTGCCGCTATTAAGCACTAATGTAGTTCCATTATTTTTAAATTCTTCTACACTATCAGATAAGATTAATTCTATTCCTTTGTCTATTATATGTTTATGTAAAATAGTAGCCATTTCTTTATCTAATTGGACTAAAATCTGGTCGGCCTTTTCTACAAGTGTAACGTTTAGACCTCTTGCAAACAAATTATCTGCTATCTCTATGCCAATAAATCCACCACCAATGACTATAGCTTTTTTAGGATTTTTAGTTTCTATGAAATTTTTTATTTTATCTGCATCAGGAATATCACGAAGGTTAAAAACATTCTTAGCAGTGTCTATTCCTTTTATTGGCGGCTTAATAGGTTCGGCTCCACTAGATAAAACTAAAATATCATAAGTTTCTTGAAAAATTTCATTAGTTTGTAAATTTTTAATTATTAATGATTTATTTGCTCTATCTATTTTAAGGACTTCATGCAAAGTATAAATATCAATATTAAATCTTTTTTTCATTTTTTGAGTTGTCTGCACAAGCAATGAGTCTCTTTCTTTAATAATATTCCCTACATAATATGGTAATCCGCAATTAGCATACGAGATATATTTACCACGTTCGAAAATTTTGATTTCTGTATTCTCATCTAATCTTCTCAATCTAGCTGCAGTAGAGGCTCCACCTGCTACTCCACCTATAATTACAACTTTTTTACTCATAATATTATATTAATATTGATTTTTGCAAAATTATATTAAGTATCTATAATAATCTTTACAAATGATAAATATAATAGCAGCATCTAGAAGATATTAAAAAAATCTTCTGAAAAAATAATTAATCAACTTAATAAAATTATCATGAGACTATATTTCAGTCAAATAATAGTAATAAAATGCAATTTAACTGATATAAAATTTAGTATTTTTGTAAAAACAAAATTTATTCGTGATCAGGTTTTACCATATTTCATATTTTAAATTTAAACATAGATATATTTAATTATTTTAATAATTTTGAACGAAATAACTTATAAAAATGAAATTCAAATACTTTATTTTCTTTGCATTTGTTTTTTTATTGTCATGTACAGAAGTGAAATATTATAAATGGGAGCGTTCTTCACAATTTTATTTATCTGATGATAATTGTACAACAAAAAAATTTCTTATAGCCAATAGGATTACAAAAGACAAAGATTTAGAGCAGGTTGAGTCCTTAGACTACCTTTTCAGAGGCTTAGAGAGACAGGGATCTATAGCTACGATTAATTTTTTATTGGATACTTTAAAAAAATTAAATTTTGATGTAGAATTAATAGAATTGCCCATTGCAAATATTAATAATCTGGATGATACATTGAGTGCTGATACTGCTCAATATATTTTGAACAACAATAATGCTTGTTGGTTAATCACCCTAGATTATTTTAAAGCTTTTTTTGATAATAATATTCAGGAAAACAGGCAAGAAACTTCTATAGATTATGGTGGTACAACTATTTATTATGCTTCACGAAAAGGAGTTTTCAGAGCTATTATGCGCATTTATGATAGAAATGGATCAGTTCGACATTTTGATTTTTCGCAGGAACCTATTTTTAATGCTACTGGTAACACAAAAGCTGAAGCATTGAAAAATATTTTCAAAACTCAAGACTTCACAGTAGATTGGGGATATTCATTTGCACGAAGTGTCATTAAGCAACTTTCTCCACCTCAAATGACAACAGTGAGAGGCATATATACTAATACAAATAAAGATTTTAAAAAAGCTTTTAAATTACTCAAAATCGAAGATATTGATAATGCTAAAGCAATTTATGAAAAATATATTAATATTGGTATTGATAATGAAAATGATAAAATAATACTAGCAAAAGCTCTTTACAACTTGGCTATAATCTACGAATTTATGGGGCAATTGGATAAATCTTTAGAATTAGCTAATCAAAGCTATCAATTGTACCCGCTTGATTTAGTAAAATCTTATCTAAATTATTTAAATGTGAAATTAGATTCTTAAATACTATACTAAAAAAATAGATAATTTATGAGAATACATATAATAGCTATAGGTGGCGCAGTAATGCATCAATTGGCAATTGCTCTACAGCAAGCAGGACATGTTGTTAGCGGCTCTGATGATGAAATTTTTAATCCCGCAAAAGATAACTTAAAAAAATATAATTTATTACCTCAATATATTGGGTTTTGGTCAGAAAATATTTCTCCAGATATTGATTTGATTATCTCAGGGATGCATGCTAGAGCAGATAATCCTGAATTGCATAAAGCAAAAGAACTTGGCATCAAAATTTTATCATTACCAGAATTTATTTATGAACATTCTAAAAATAAAATAAGAATAGTCATTGGTGGTAGTCATGGCAAAACCTCTGTAACTGGAATGATAATGCATATATGTAATTACTTAAATATGTCTTTTGACTATTTAGTAGGATCTAAAGTGAATGGCTTTGAATATAATGTAAAATTAAGCAGTGATGCACCTTTTATCATTATCGAAGGTGATGAATATTTGGCTAGTGCAGAGCTCCCTATCCCCAAATTTTTAGTTTATAGACCAAATATAGGCATAATAAATGGTATAGATTGGGATCATGCTAATGTTTTTCCTACCTTAGATATATATTTAGAACAATTTAAAAAATTTGCAGAAATTATTCCTGCGGACGGTGCTCTATTTGCCGTAGATGAACCTACTGTACATAGCATTTTAGACAATACTAATTTGAATGTTTCTCCTCAATATTATTCTACTTTCTCATATGTCGTAAATAAAGGTATCTTTTATTTAAATTATTTAGGAGAATTATTCCCTTTGCAAATTTTCGGGAAACATAATATGCAAAATATCGCAGCTGCTCACTGCGTTTGTGAGTATCTGGGAATAGACACTAAATCTTTCTGCCAAGCTATGATGAGCTATAAATCTGCCGAAAAAAGATTAGAAAAATATTTTGAAAATGACAAATTATTAATTTATAGAGATTTTGCTCATGCACCATCAAAGGTGAAAGCTACAATAAATGCTGTCAAAGAACGTTATCCAGATAGGCAACTTATCTCAGTTTTTGAATTACATACCTACTCCAGTTTAAATAAAATTTTTATTCCTCAATACCGAAATTCATTAGTAAATGCTGATCTTCCAATAGTTTTTTATAGTAAACACGCCATTACTTTAAAACAATTACCAGATTTATCTACTGATGATGTACTGGCAGCTTTTGATCATCCTAATTTGTTTGTAACTACAGATATTAATGAAATTCAAAATTATATTAATAAAAACATTAAGTTTCCAGCTGTGATACTCCTGATGAGTAGTGGCAATTTCGATAATTGGCAACTAAATATTGATGAATTATTAAAAAATAATAAATTATAAAAGTTTACTTTATATAGATTATATCTCATAGTTTATTATCTCTACATTCGATATGTATTAAATGATTTTAGTATGTCAAATTAGCATAATATTTTAAAAACAAACAAAATTAATGTCATTTTGGCAGTAATTAATTCTAAAATTCAAACATAAATTAAAGTAAATCAATAAATTATAACTAATAAAAAATCCACTGGTATAAAAATTGATATTGAATAAATAGAAATAAAAAAAGAAAGGAGGAGAAAAATATGGCATTATTACCTGCATCCAGAAGTGAAAACTTCCTGCCAAGAATAATTGATGAATTTTTTGGTGATGATTTTTTAAAAGAATTCTTTTATATGCCTGAACAATTTAATGCACCTGCTGTTAATGTAAGCGAAGATGAGAATAAATTTCAAATAGAAGTAGCTGCTCCTGGCTTTAATAAAGATGATTTCAAAGTATCTCTAGACAATGATGTTTTAACTATCTACACTGAAAAGTCACAGGAAAAAGAAGAAAAAGACAAACGCTACAGACGTAGAGAATTTAACTATCAAAGCTTTAGCAGAAGCTTTATAGTACCAGATTATATCGATAAAGACAAAATAGAAGCTGAATATAAAGATGGTATCTTGTATCTCAATCTACCTAAAATAAAAGAAAGAATCGAAAAGAAAGGTAAAGAAATTAAAATTAAATAATAAAATTGCTTGCAAATGGCAGGAAGTAAAGGGGTTCGCAAAATGAACCCCTTTATTTTTTTATAACTAAATACCTTATTTCACCTTTGTAATCATTAAAAAAAGAATATGAAAACAATGAATAACTATTTAAAAAATCAACTAATAAATTATAACTCAATGGATTAATCTCAAAAAAAGCAAATTTTGACATTCTATTTTCAAAAAAATTAGTAATTAGCTTTTTATAAAAAATTATAGGATCATCATTAGGCACAAAAAGAGCTAAATGAGGTTCCCACCTAGTTACATTATCATTCATTTCATTTTTTTCATATTCTAAAACATAAGGAGGATTACTTATGAGTACATCATAATTAAACAAATTAAAATCATCCTTTAAAATATCTAATTGATAAAACTCCACATTCAATTCATATTTATGAGCATTATTTTGTGCTAAATCAATAGCAGCTTTTGATATATCAATACCGAAAACATTACTTTTGGGAAACAATTTTTTCATAGCTATAGCTATACATCCACTACCAGTTCCGATATCTACAATTGTATTTGGAACATAACTATCCGAATCTAAAATTTTTTTTGCTAATAATACAAGTTGTTCTGTTTCAGGTCTAGGAATTAGGACATTTTCGTTTACTTGAAATTTAAAATCTAAAAAATCTACCTCGCCTAAAATATATTGTATAGGTTTTTCATCTTTTAATTGCTTGATTACATCTTCAAATTTTAATAATTCATCATTAGTCAAAATATAATTAGAAGTTAAGCATAAATATTCTATTTTGCTTATATCTAGAATATACATTAATAAATCTCTTACTAAAGGTTCTACAGAATCAGAATAGTAATACTTAGGTATGAACTCATTTAAAATTTTCTTAGCTTCACCTAAAGTCATTTTTTTGTAAAATTACAAAAAGAAGAGTAAAAACAATTTAAAAAAATGTAAGAAAGGTTGGAGCTAAATCATTTTTTATATTATATTCAAAAAAATATACTCATTCTAGTAATAAACTAGAAAATTAACTATAATTCACTAACATTTAAAAAAATTATAATTTCCTTTAAATAAATTAAAGTAAATTTGCTAAAAATTAAAATAATATGAAAATAAATCTTGTAACTGGAGCATGTGGATTTGTAGGTAGAAATATGGTTAAAAGGCTGTACACCACTACTACAGATCATATTTTTATGGTTGATGACTTAAGCATCGGCATTCATCCAAGAGAATGGTTCACAAATTATCATCCATCCGATTATAATGGTTTAGAAGTTTTAGATCCTGATAAAAGAGTTTATTTCTGGAAAGGTGATTTAAGAGAATTGCTCTTTAATTTTCGAGAAAATCCTAGATATATTCAAGATACTTACAAATTAGATTTTGATAAATTTTCAGATGTATTCCATTTTGCAGCAATAGTTGGTGGACGAATGAAAATAGATGGAGATCCTATACAAGTGGGATTAGATCTATCTATTGATGCTGAACTATTTTATTGGGCAGTACGTAATATGCCTGATAGACTTCTCTATCCTAGTAGTAGTGCTGCATATCCTGTAGATTTGCAAACTGAGGATACTGCTCTAGCTCTCAAAGAAGAATATATCGATTTTGATTCATTACGTATCGGTGTGCCAGATATGACCTACGGTTGGTCAAAACTTACTGGTGAATTTTTAGCAAAGATAGCTGCTAAACATTATGGACTCAAAGTAGTATGTATCAGACCATTTAGTGGTTATGGCGAAGATCAAGATCTCAGTTATCCAGTACCTGCCTTAGCTGCTCGTGCTGCTGCTAAAGAAAATCCTTTTGTTGTATGGGGCACTGGCAAGCAAGCTCGAGATTTTATTCATATTGATGATATTATCGATTTTATTTTTGTTTTAATGGATAATGTGCAAGATGGCTCAGGATGGAATATCGGTTCAGGTAAACTTACATCATTTTTAGAGATAATAGACTTATTTAGTAAATTTGCTGGTTATAAACCTACTATTAAGCCACTAATAGATAAACCTATGGGGGTCCATTCTCGCTATGCGGATATGACTAAAGTATTTTCTACCTTCGATTGGCGTCCAAAAATTAGCTTAGAAGAGGGTATGTATAGAGTTTATAAAGCACAATTAGATAAATTAAATCAAAATAAATAATTTTTATGAGGATAGTTTGTTTCGGTCCTGGTCCTCAATTTAAAGGAGGACTAGCTAATTATAATACATCTCTATCAAAAGCTTTTAGCGAATTTGACAACTCAGAGGTACATATAGTTTCATGGACAAATCAATATCCCTCTATTATACCACGCGATTTTATTGACAGAAAAAGTAGATACAATGCTATCAAAGACACTGATATCAAAGTACATTATCTGACTAATTACAATAATCCTTTTAGTTGGACAAAAACTGCTAAACTTATTAAAGACATTAATCCAGATGTAGCTATTTTTCAATGGTCTATTGCTCTGCAGGGATTACCACTGAAATATATTGTTACGTGGTTAAAAAAACATTCTAATATAAATATAATTTTTGATCTCCATTTTGTGGTGCAAAAAGAGAGCAGTTCATTAGACAAATTTTTTACCAAATTTGCTCTCAAGCATGTCCCTCATTTTATTGTTCATTCTAAAAAAACTTACGATGAACTTTGTGATGTTTTACACAATAGGCAACTTAATTTAGTTTCTGAATTTGATCCTAAAAATAAAAATTCACAAGTGATACATCTCTATCATCCTATCTATGACATGTTTAAGCCTAATGAAAATTTTGATGTAGAAGCTTTCAAAAATGAACTAGGATTGCGAAAATATGTATTTCTATTTTTTGGATTTATTCGCAAATATAAAGGCTTACATAATGCTATAAAGGCTTTTGCAGAATTAGCAAAAGAGCGAAACGATGTCTCCTTACTGATTGTAGGTGAAGCTTTTTGGTCTACTTTAGATAAGAAAAAATGGACTACAAGAGCCAAAAAGTGGATTTTTAATATTGCTCAAAGCATTTTCAGAAAAAATACTGAAAGTGAAGATAATTATCGTCCACTAGAGTTGATAACTGAATTAGGCATACAAGACAAAGTAGTATCTGTAATAGAATATGTGCCAAATGAAGAAGTATATAAATATTTTCAGGTAAGTGATGCTATTGTTTTGTTTTATGAATATGCTACTCCCTCTGGTGTAGAATCTATGGCATATAATTTTAGAATTCCAATCATAGCTACTGCTGTCGGACATTTCCCCGAGACTATTATTAATGGTGTAAATGGCTATCTAGCAGATGCTCATGATATACATTCTATGGCAGAAGCTATGAACAAAATTATTAAGCAGCCCATTGATAGAACAAATATAGATAAAATTGCTCAAGAAAAATCTTGGTATTCATATGCTAATGCTATTGTAAGAAATATTTAATCTTTCTACTATTTTCATTCATTTTTGCTTAGTTTTTTAACCATTATGACGCCCATTTGTATAAGTGAAATCGAGACAGAAGTTTTAACATCAGTATAGATTTTTTTCTTTAATTCATTAATTGTAAAAGTTGTAATAATAAATATATACTTTGTAATGAATTAACAATGTTAAAAAATTCCTAATTCATAGTTTAAAATGAAAATTTAAAAATTGATATTAAATGTTATCTGCCAATTCTGGTGGAGGTGTATGTCTTTCACGCATTTGCATTACAAATTTTAATTCCCATCTCCTCGATTTATAATAGCTATACGATAGTATTACTCCTACAAACCAACCAATTGGTATTCCTAGCCATATACCTAAGGTTCCTAAATGTTTAGAAAGCATATAAGAAAAAGGAATACGTACTATCCATATAGCTGCAAGTGTTATTAGCATGCTTATCATAGTATCGCCGCTACCTCTGAATACTGACTGATAAGCAAACATCACTGCATATAATACATAAAAATAATTTATTACCCTCAAATATTCACTACCTATATTAATTACATTTATATCTTTAGTAAAAATAGTCATTATAGATTTACTAAAAATAATTATCAATATAGATATAATAATTGTCATGCCGACAGTCATACGTAGAGTTTCTCTTAAGCCATTTTTAATTCTTTTAAATTCTAAAGCTCCAGCATTTTGTGCTACGAAATTAGCTAATGCAGATGAAAAAATGAATGCAGGTATTCCAGCTATAGCATCGACCCTAGTAGCTACTGAATAGCCAGCAATTGCATCTGTACCAAATGATGCTACTAAACTCATTAAAACTACTGCATTAATAGCTATGACAAATTGTTGAATGCCACTAGGTAAGCTAATTTTCATTATATATTTAAAAATATTTTTATAAAATTTCATTTCTTTTATCTTTACTGAGATAAAAGGATGTCTTTTGTTTATATAAACTATCATCAGTATCAATGCTAATATCTGACTTATTACACTCGCCCAAGCAGTAGATGTTAAGCCAAAATGTAATATAGCTACAAACACATAATTTAAAACAAAATTTACAATAATACTAAAAATCAAAAAATATAGCGGTGTCACTGAATCTCCCACACCTCTTAAAACTGCATTGGTAGCATTAAAAGGAAAAGCAAATAAAAAACCTAAACAAAATACATTAAAATATGAGGTAGCTTGAGATAATATTTCTGGTTGTGCTCCTAATAGTTGTAATAAATATTTTCCAGTAGCTATAGAAAAGGTGGTCATTATTACAGCGAAAATCACCAATACTATGTAGCTTGTACTAATAGATTTTTTCAAATTATCATATTGCTTACTACCATAATATTGTCCGATAACTATAGATAATCCAATTGTAAAGCCTATTATTAAAGAAATAACAGCAAATATTAGTGGGAATGATATTCCTACTGCTGCTAATGCTTCTTTTCCTAAGTAATTGCCGACTATGATACTATTAATTAGTGAATATAGATTTTGTAAGACACTACCTAATATTAATGGAACTGCATATTTGATAATAGTCTTACGCTCATCTCCTTTTGTTAAATCTAGCATTTTAGCCATTTTACAAAGTTTTAATTAGTTAAATTTATTTAATGTATAAGAATCACTCAATTACAATATTGTTGTATTTATTCATTGCTCTATCTATACCCTCAAAAGCCCAGGTATAAAGAGCATCAGAAGCTACTGGAAAAACTTTGGATATTTTTTCCCATTGATCTTTTGGCCATTTTTCTAAAACATAATCTATTTGCTGTCCTGGCAAAAAATTATTGTCTATACCAATACGCATACGAGGTATTTGTTCAGTTCGCAATGTTTCTATAATATTTTCTAGTCCTTTGTGAGTACCAGCACTTCCTTTTGCTTTTATTCTAATTTTACCCAATGGTAATTCAAAATCGTCATAAATAATTATAATATTTGATAAAGGTATTTCAAGTATTTTTAACCAGTAATTTACTGCTTTGCCACTAAGGTTCATATATGTAGTTGGTTTTATGCAAATAAATAGTTTATTTTTAATTTTTACATCAGCTCGTAAAACATATCTATCTTGCTTAAAACTGGAGGAATATTTTTCTACAAAATAATCTAAAACATCGAAACCTATATTATGTCTAGAATGTTCATATTCATAGCCAATATTTCCAAGCCCCACGACTAAATATGAATTATCTGCCATTGTAAATCAATCGAAATTTTTTGTTTCAATTAAGTTTCCATTTTCATCATAAAAATACCATTTGCCATATGGTTTTCCATCTTTGTAAGTACCTTTAATGCGAATGTTACCATTTTCATAATAGGTTACACTTTTGCCTATTCTTGTTCCATTTTCATATTTGCCCTCGGACCACAATTTTCCATTTGGGTGATAATATTTCCATTCACCATGACGCAATTCATTATTTAAGCCGCCCGTATATTGTAGTTTCCCATTGGGATAGTATTCCTCTATTTTTACTTTATTATCATCTTTATCTAAGTAATATACAATCTTTGGGTTACCATCTGGATATGATTCTTCTATTAGTTTTTTTAATTCTTGTTTACAATTAGTAAATAGTGTGATAGCAAACAAAATAAAAATAAATTTTGTTTTATTTCTCATTTTTTAAATCTTTTATTTAAAACCGTTAATACATCATTAGTTATATCAAAACTAGGGTTAGCATAAAATATTGCTCCTTCATTAGAATATCCTAAAACATAATCAAAACTTTTTTCAGGAGGTAAATTTTTAATAGCACTTTTTATACTATCTAATATTTCGGTTTGCATAGACATTTGTAATCGCTGAATTTGGGCATCATATTGATCGCGTAGAGTTAAGAGCTCTTGTTGTTCATTCATCAATAGTTGTTCACGTCTATTAGCTTCATCTTTAGTAATAATTTTTCCACTTTGCATATCATCTTGGTATGCTTGCATATTTTTTTGTAAGCTATTTTGCTTATTTATCAAATCTGTTTCTAATGAAGTTATCTGTCTTTGTAATCTATTATGTAAAGTATCTACTAATGGATATTTAAACATGATAGTATCTACATTAATATGAGCAATTTTACTTGAAGTGGCTGGAGTAATTATTGATTTTGGAGATTTTTTTATTGGTACAAATTGTAATATTATTAATGCTATTACCAAAATAGAAAGTATTAATTGCCACCAAAAGTTATAATTATTTTTACATTTTTTAGTTGATTGAGTTTCTTGATTTGCGATAGGATCAGAAAAATTATTCTCTGACTCATTATTGCTATTGTTATTAATTAAATCTTGTTCTTCTTCCATAATTTTATTTTTTTAATAATGTTATTAGAAATTAATTACCCATTTCTGAGATAAATTTTATGCGCATTAGACGAATTTCTTCTTCAGTATATTCATTTTCACCAAGTTCCTCAAGAGCTTGCTGAATGTCATCTGTGCTAGCAGTTCTGAAATAATCATAAATCTCTTCCTGATGATAAGGATCTATGACTTCATCGATGAAATAATCTATATCAATTCGTATACCACTAGCAACGATTTTATCGATTTGATCGAGTAATTCTTCAAAAGTTAAATTTTTGGCATTTGCTATTTCATCTAGTGGGATTTTACGATCGATGCTTTGAATAATAAATATTTTAAGACTAGAAGTATTGGCAGATGACCTAATGATAATATCATTAGGACGTTCTATTTCATTCTCATCTACATATTGCTTTATCAGATCTACAAAAGGCTGACCATACTTTTGAGCTTTTCCTACACCTACACCAGTAATATTTTGCAATTCATCCAGTGTAATAGGATATTGTATAGTCATTTCCTCTAATGAGGGATCTTGAAAGATGACAAATGGTGGTAGATTATTTTGTTTTGCTATTTGATTGCGAAGATCTTTAAGCATTTTAAGCAATATAGTATCAGCGCCAGAACCACCTTTCATCTTCATTTCGTCATCTAAACCCTCATAATCATCAGAAAAATCTCTATCTCTTGTAAGCATAATACTTTTCGGATTTGTTAAAAATTCTCTTCCTTTATCTGTTATTTTTAAGACACCATAATTATTGATATCTTTCATTAAAAAATTCAAAATTAATATTTGTCTAATAATTGAATTCCAAAATTTTTCGTCGTTTTCTGCACCAGCACCATAACTTTTCAGTTTTTCAGCTTTGAAATGTTTCAATGAAGCTTTATCTTTGTCATTACCTATAAGAATTTTCACAATCATTTTAGCTTTGTACTGCTCTTTGGTCTCATCGATAGCTTTCAAAACTGTTAAAATTTCTTTTTTTGCATCAAACTGTGTTTTAGGATATATACAATTATCGCAGCTATGGCAATTATCTTCTTTATAATCTTCACCGAAATAGTGCAAAAGCGATTTTCTTCTACAGATAGTACTCTCTGCATAAGAAATAGTCTCATACATTATCAAGTCAGAAATTTCTTTTTCAGCGACACCACGATTATTTTGCTCCATTTTATTAAACTTAATTAAATCATCTTCATTATAAAAAGCAATACAATCACCTTCACCACCATCTCTGCCCGCACGCCCCGTCTCTTGATAATATGCTTCCAGGCTTTTGGGCATGTCATAATGAATAATGAATCTGATATCAGGTTTATCAATTCCCATGCCAAAAGCTATTGTAGCTACTATAATGTCTATATCTTGTCTTAAAAATAAGTCTTGCGTTTGACGTCTCACAGCTCCACTCAGGCCAGCATGATATGGTAATGCGTTGAAACCATTAGCTTGTAACATTTCTGCTATTTTTTCAGTAGTTTTTCTCATCATACAATAAATTATGCCACTTTTACCTTCTCTTTCTCTCACTAATTGTATCAATTCTTTATTAATATTTTTAGTTTTAGGTCTCACCTCATAATATAGATTTGGTCTATTAAAACTAGAAATATAAATATTTGGATTTATTAATTTTAAATTTTTAATAATATCTTCTTGTACTTTAGGAGTAGCTGTAGCAGTGAGAGAAATGACAGGTACATCTTGGCCTATGGTATCTATCATTGGTCTGATCATTCGATATTCTGGTCTGAAATCATGCCCCCACTCAGAGATGCAATGTGCCTCATCGACAGCAAAAAAAGATATATGCAAATTTTTGAAAAATTCTGTATAAGATTCTTTTTTTAATGATTCTGGAGCTATAAAAAGCATTTTAGTTTTACCACTAGATAGATCTTCAAATATTTGTTTTAGTTCTCTACGTGGCAAAGTACTATTAAGCATATGTGCTATTTTGTCATCAGCATAAATATTTCTGATAATATCTACTTGATTTTTCATTAATGCTAATAAAGGAGAAATGATTATTGCTGTTCCTTCACATAATAATGCTGGTAATTGATAAGTAAGAGATTTACCTCCACCAGTAGGCATCACTACAAAAGTATCTTTACCATTTAGCAAACTATTAATGATCTCTTCCTGATATAGTTTGAAATTATCATAACCAAATACAGTCTTTAGCACATGATAGATGTCTTCTCTTGTTATATTCTTTGTTCCGATAGTTTCACTTTCCATTACAAATACGTTTTTTTTCTTGGTTTTTTGTAAAGTTATTAATTTTTTTACAAATAAAAAATTTTTATATTATTTTAGACTATTTTAAAAGTTTTTTTGTTAAGCTCCTATATATCATTGATAATAATATTTTTTATTAATACAAATTTATGAAAAATTTTTATATAACATTTTTTCTTTTTTATAAATATTTTGAAATGTTTTATAAGGAAAATTTTATTTTTAGGTATATAAGTTAATAAATATAATAACTTACTAAATTTTAACTTATATTTGTAAAAAAAACTATGAAAAAAATTATTTTCCTTGTTTTAATGTTAATAACTATGAATATAATTAATGCACAACAGTTGCAATATCCTAAAACTAAAAAAGTAGATATTGTAGAAAATTACCATGGTACGATGGTGGCTGATCCATATCGATGGTTAGAAGACGAAAACAGTCCAGAAACAAAACAGTGGATACAAGAGCAAAATAAACTCACTTTTTCATATTTAGAAAAAATTCCTTTTAGAGAAAAACTAAGAAAATATTATGAAGAAATATGGAATTACGAACGTATGGGTACGCCATCCGAAAGACAAGATAAAATATATTATTTCAAAAATACAGGTTTGCAAAATCAAAGTGTGTTCTACCAAAAAGATATTAAATCTGGCGTAAAACGTGTAATTTTAGATCCTAATCAATGGGATGCCAAGGGTACAACTTCATTAAGTGCTTTATCTTTTTCTCCTGACAATAAATATCTAGCTTATGGTATTTCAAAAGCTGGCAGCGATTGGGTAGAAATTTTTGTTTTTGACATGATTGCAATGCGATTACTACCAGATCATATCAAATGGGCTAAGTTTACTAATATTGCTTGGTATAAAGATGGATTCTTTTATAGTGGTTATGAAATCAAAGACAGTTCTAAAGCTCTAACAGCAAAAAATGAATATCACAAAGTTTATTATCATAAGATAGGAACTACACAGCAAAAAGATAAATTAATCTATGAGAATAATGATTATCCTCTAAGAAATTACGTTATCCAAACTGATAGAAATGAAAAATATGCTTTTTTATATGAAACTGAGGCTACCAGTGGTCTGCAATTATATGTATCTAAATTGCCAATCAAAAATAATAGTTTCCAATTACTATTTAGCGGTTTCGAAAATGATTATTCTCTAGTAGATATTATTGACAATGTAGCTTATTTTATGACAAATGATAATGCTCCTAATTATAAATTGATCAAAGTAGCTTTAGATAAACAACCATTCACAATAGAAACAGTTATTAATGAGAGCAAAAATGTTTTAAATGGCATATCTGCTACTAAAGACTATTGGGTGATTCATTATCAAGTAGATGTGAAAAGTAAAATGTATTTAGCTGATAAAACGGGTAAAATATTGAATGAAATTGAAATACCAGCAATGGGGACAGTTACAGGTGTTAGTACATATTATGAGCATAATAATATTTATTTTACTTTTACTTCATATATATATCCACCTACTATTTTTAAATATAATGCAGATGCCAAAACACTAACAGAATTTTTCAAAACATCATTAAATTTTAATCCAGACAATTATATCACTGAACAGGTATTTTACACATCAAAAGATGGTACAAAAATTCCAATGTTTATAACACATAAAAAGGATATTAAATTGGATGGGAATAATCCTACATTGCTATATGGATATGGTGGCTTCAATATTAGTGTATTGCCGACATTTAGCACAAAAATAATTCCTTTTTTAGAAAAAGGTGGTATTTATGCTGTGCCCAATATACGTGGTGGTGGAGAATATGGCAAAGAATGGCATGAAGCAGGTACAAAAGAGAGAAAACAAAATGTTTTTGATGATTTTATTGCTGCTGCAGAATATTTAATCTCACATAATTATACTTCACCATCTAAATTAGCTATAAATGGTGGCTCTAATGGTGGATTATTAGTTGGTGCAGTGATGACTCAGAGACCAGATTTATTTAAAGTAGCTCTGCCTGCTGTAGGTGTGATGGACATGCTACGTTATCATAAATTCACAATTGGCTGGGCATGGGTAGGAGATTATGGCAGTAGCGATAATCCTGAAGATTTTAAATATTTATATGCTTATTCTCCACTTCATAATATTCGTGAAGGTGTAGAATATCCTGCTACTTTAGTAACTACTGCTGATCACGATGATAGAGTAGTGCCCGCTCATTCATTTAAATTTATTGCTACTTTACAAGAAAAACAAACTGGTAATAATCCTGTTTTGATAAGAATAGAAACTGAAGCAGGTCATGGTGGTGGCAAACCAATGTCTAAAGTAATAGATGAGGTAACAGATGTTTTTGCTTTTATGATGTTTAATCTTGGTATGGATTTTTAATATCAAAATAAATTGTTTTAATATGAGAAATTGGATTATTTATATTATTTCTATAATTTTTGCATGTGCTATAGCTTATTTCCAAAGAATTACTGGACCTACCAATCCAGTAAACGACAAAGTGTATTATAAAGGAAATGAAATTAAATATGAGCTTCCTCGCAGCGCAGATACTAATAATAATGCTGAGATAGTGATAGAAGTAGGAGATACGACAGCTAATGGTCTTCTTATTTACAAAAGATTCAAAAGTAATGATGATTGGCAAATACAGACTATGAAATACGAAAATGGCAAGTTGATAGGCTCACTACCACAATTACCAGCAGCTGGAAAAATGATCTATGAGGTTGTACTAAAGGATCATGATAAACAAATAATTCTAAATAATAAAGGGAAACATGTGATATTGAGATACAAAGATCCTGTCCCAGCATATGTTTTAATACCTCATATTTTGTTAATGTTTTTATCTATATTTTTCGCCATAGGTTCAATATTTTTTGTAATTTTTAATAGAGAAAAACAGTTGCACAATTTTGTTTATGGAGCTTTTATTTCCATTTTGCTTGGAGGAATTATATTAGGACCAATAGTGCAGAAATACGCATTCGGTGCATACTGGACAGGCTGGCCAGTAGGTAATGATCTCACTGATACTAAAACACTGATATCACTGATATTTTGGATTATAGCTATTTGGCAAATGAGAAAAAATAAAGCTCATTATAAAACATGGATTCTAGTGGCATCAGCTATACAAATTTTAATATATTTCATACCACATAGTTTACTAGGTAGCGAGCTAGATTTTACTGAAATAGAATAAAACTATGATTTTTAAAATTAAAAATGGTTCTATAACGTTTTATATAGGTAAAAATTAAAAAAATAATTTTATAAAAATGTATTTTATTATTAGACAATTAAATATTAACCACAAAGTTCTCAAAGAAGGCACAAAGAACACAGAGAATGATAGAATTAAAAAGCTTAAAAATGAAACTTTGTGAACTTTGTGTAATATCTTTGTGCTCTTTGTAGTAAAATAATATAACCACAATAAACGTTATAGAACCAAAATTTTGTATTTCATTATTTACACTTTTTCATCATTTCATTTTTTTCTGTTAATTTCGAAAAAAATTTGTAATTTTTATGAATCATCCACTTCATTTATACAATAGTCTTTCTAAAAAAGTAGAACAATTTGTCCCTATTAATGAGCCTTTTGTGGGTCTTTATGTTTGTGGCCCCACTGTTTATGGTGATCCACATCTAGGACATGCTCGTCCTGCTATAATTTTTGATGTTTTATTTAGATATTTGAAAGAACTAGGTTATAAAGTGCGCTATGTTCGCAATATTACAGATGTAGGACATTTAGAAAATGATGCTGATGAAGGTGAAGATAAAATTCAAAAAAAAGCTCGTCTAGAACAGTTAGAACCAATGGAAATAGTAAATTACTTTACTCGTAGATATCATCAAGCTTTAGATATGCTCAATACTTTGCCTCCTTCTATCGAGCCTTTTGCTTCAGGTCATATACCTGAACAAATTGAATTAATCCAAGAAATTCTAAATAATGGATATGCTTATATTTCTAATGGTTCAGTATATTTTGATGTTGTTAAATATCAAAATGATACTAATTTATATGGCATTTTAAGTGGTCGTAAATTAGAAGATCTATTAGCTCATACTAGAGAATTGCAAGGTAAAGAAGAGAAAAGAAGTCCTTATGACTTTGCTTTGTGGAAAAAATCATCTCCACAGCATATCATGCAGTGGAATTCTCCTTGGAGCAAAGGTTTTCCTGGTTGGCATCTAGAGTGTTCTGTAATGGGTGCTAAATATCTTGGAGTGCCATTTGATATTCATGGCGGTGGTTTAGATTTACAATTCCCTCATCATGAGTGCGAAATAGCTCAATCTGTTGCTGCTAAAGGCGTGCAACCTGTTAAATACTGGGTACATAATAATCTAATCACTATCAATGGACAAAAAATGAGCAAAAGTCTCAATAATTTTATTACTCTCGAGCAACTTTTCAATGGTACTCATCCAGCTCTAGAAAATGCTTTCTCACCAATGGTTGTTAGGTTTTTTATTTTACAAGCTCATTATAGAAGTCCTCTAGATTTTTCTAATGAAGCCTTGAAAGCTGCTGAAAGTGGATTAGATAGATTATCAAAAGCTTTTAATAAAATTGATAAATTATCTTCAAATGTAGAGATTTCTAATTCAAATTTATTTGAAATTAAAAACAAGATTTTAGATGCTTTAAATGATGACCTAAACACTCCTATAGCTATTGCTAATCTTTTCGAAGCAGTTAAAATTATCAATTTGGCTTATGAACAAAAAATTAATTTAGATAATAATGATATTGAAATACTACATTGGATGAAAAATATTTTTATCGAAAATATTTTAGGTCTTAAGTTAGAAAAATCTCAAAATACACATGATATTGCTCCTTTTATTGAATTAATTTTAGATATTAGAACACAATTAAAACAGCAAAAAAATTATATTTTGGCTGATGAAATAAGGAGTCGTTTAAAAAATTTGGGTGTCGTTGTTAATGATAATAAAGATAAATATACATGGGAAATAGAAGATTAATACAAAGTTTTATAATATTATTGTTTTTTTCAGCTTTATTTTTAGAAAGTTGCAAAAAAAATATTGATAAAGGTACGGATACACAGCAAAAAACTGAAATTAAAGTACCAACTTTTAATGCTGATAGAGCTTATGAATATATAGCTAAACAAGTTTCTTTTGGTCCTAGAGTGGCTGGTACTAATGCTCATGATCTCTGTGGTAATTGGTTAATAAACAAATTAGATAGTTTGGCAGACACTGTATATGTGCAAACTTTTAAAACTCGCATTTATTCTGGTGAAGTCAAAGAAGGTAAAAACATTATAGCACAGTTTAATCCAACTCTTAAAAAAAGAATTTTACTCTCTGCTCATTGGGATAGTCGTCCCTATGCAGATTATGATCCTGATCCTAATAATCACAATTCACCTATTCCAGGAGCTAATGATGGTGCATCAGGTGTGGGCATCTTGTTAGAATTAGCAAATTTGCTCAACGAAAATCCGCCATCTATCGGCATAGATATTGCTCTTTGGGATATAGAAGATTGGGGGGAACCTCGAAGTGTACAAACTAAAAATGGTGAATTTTGGTGTCTTGGTAGCCAATATTGGAGTAGAAATAAAGTACCTTTTAATTATAATGCCAATTATGGGATTCTTCTAGACATGGTTGGAGCTAGTGATGCCACTTTTTATTATGAAGGTATTTCTAATGAATATGCACCATCAATATTAAAAAAAGTTTGGGATATTGCGGCTAAATTAGGTTATAATAAATATTTCATCCCAGAAAATGCAGCGCCTATTACTGATGATCATTTGTATCTAAATACTATTGCAAACATCCCTACTATCAATATAGTTCATCAAGATAAAAATAGCTCAACAGGTTTTTATCCTTACTGGCATACAATGGGCGATGATATAGACAAAATAGATAAAAATACCTTGGCTGCCGTAGGCAATGTTTTAGCATATTTGATATATAATGAAAAATAAATATGCGAGTAGTCATTCAACGTGTCAACAGTGCTGCTGTCAAGGTTAATAATGATGTAATTAGTTCTATAAATCAAGGCTTATTATTACTTGTTGGTTTTGAAGAAGAAGAGACTACTGCAGATATGCAATGGTTAGCTAATAAAATTATTAATTTACGTATATTTAATGACTCTGATGGATTAATGAATTTATCAGTTGCAGATATCAATGGTGATATTTTAGTTGTTAGCCAATTTACATTGTATGCTTGGACTAAAAAAGGTAATCGGCCATCTTTCTCACGTGCAGCTTCTTATGAAATTGGTGAAAAATATTACAACACATTTCTTGAAATTTTACAAAATTGTTTCAATAAAATAATATTTAAAGGAATTTTTGGAGCAAATATGCAAATAGACCTAGTGAATGATGGACCTGTTACAATAATTATGGATACTAAAAACAAAGATTTTTAAGGTTATATAACGTTTTGAGTGGGTAAAGATTAAAAGAGAGTAATTTTATTTATTATTGGACAATTAAATATTAACCACAAAGTTCTCAAAGAATTCACAAAGAACACAGAGAATGATAAAATTAAAAGGCATATAAATGAAACTTTGTGAACTTTGTGTAACATCTTTGTGTTCTTTGTGGTAAAATAATTTACCCAAAATAAACATTATAGAACCATTAATTTATTAGAAATATTGCAAAATTGAAAAAATTATATTAAATTTGCTTATGAAGTAAAAAAAATGAATATTTTAATCCACTTATTTTTTTCACAAAATGATGAAAATATAATTTTGGGAAATTTTATAGCAGATTACATTAGAGGCATTAATAGAATAAAAGAATATCCGCCTCAAATACAATCTGGCATTAAACTTCATCAATGGATTGATAATTATTCTGATAATAATATAATTGTTAAAAAATCTATTTCTATATTTAGTCCATCACTAAAACATTATGCACCAGTGGCTATAGATGTAATTTATGACCATTTCATGGCAAATAATTGGGAAAAATTTTCTAAAAAAACATTAATTAATACAATAGATGAGTTCTATATTATTTTAAATAATAATTATAATATTTTACCAAATAAAGCTAAAAGAGCAGTCGACCATATGATAAAAAATAATTGGCTAATGATGTACAAAGACTTATCTGGACTAAAACATATATTTGAATGGATGGATACACGTGCTTCTTTTGAAGCTAATTTAACAAATTCTATTGAAATATTAGAAGAGTATTATACAGAAATTGAAAATGATTTTTTTGCATTTATAGACAAAATTATAATAGATTTCGACAAAATAAAATCAGATATTATAAAATAGTACTAAGGTCAGGGTTAATAATCTACTTTTTATTGTCTGAACTGGGATTTTTGGGATTAAAGGATTTTGGGATTTACCCCGTGAGATAAATAGTTATTTTACTTTTAATATATAATTTACTATATATCTCACGGGGTGAATTTATTATTTGTGCTCATTTGTGTGCATTTGTGGATTAATCAAAAAATTGAATATTTAAAATAATTTACCCATAATAAACGTTATAAAACTAAAAATTTATTATTAATTTTACATAAAAAAATAAATGAAAAAAAATAATATAATAGTTTTAATATTAATTTTTTTGAGTATAACTCTGCATAGTCAAAAGGTATTAATACCAATGGATAATGCACAAAATGATCATTTAAAAGCTTATGGCCTTACATATTTTATGTTAGAGAATGGTTTTGAGGTGGAGTGGTTATTAAATTATCGAGGCGGCAGTTTTATGATGCCATATGGCAAACCATTAATCCAAGAATGTATTTTGCGAGGAATAAGTTATGAAATATTGTCAGAATCTCAAGCAATTGCAATATATGAATACATAGCTGACCCATCAATCAATGCAGACATTATTAAGCTAACCAAAGCTCCTAGAATAGCCGTTTATGCGCCACCTACAAATTTACCGTGGGACGATGCAGTAACATTAGTACTAACATATGCAGGTATACCGTATGATCAGATATATGACAAAGAAGTTTTGCAAGGTATTTTGCCCACTTATGACTGGCTACACATACATCATGAAGATTTTACTGGACAATTTGGTAAATTTTGGGCACAGTATAAAAACACGGAATGGTATCAAAAAGATCAACAATATGCAGAGCAGCTAGCACGATCATTAGGCTTTACAAAAGTATCTCAACTTAAACTAGCTGTAGCTAAAAATATTAGAGATTATGTAGCTGGAGGTGGTTATTTGTTTGCTATGTGCAGTGCACCAGAAAGTATAGATATAGCTTTAGCTGCCGATGGTGTAGACATATGTGATGTACCATTTGATGGAGATCCACCAGATCCTAATGCACAAGACAAATTAGATTATAGTAAAACTTTTGCTTTTACAAATTTCAAAATTTATACCAATCCTTATATTTATGCTAAATCAGATATAGACGTTACTATGACTCGTCCTCAGATACGTGAAGAGGATGATTATTTTGCTTTATTTGAATTTTCAGCTAAATGGGATCCAGTGCCTACTATGCTTTGTCAAAATCATGAGAGAATAATAAAAGGTTTTATGGGACAATCTACAGCCTTTAATAAAAGTAAAATAAAAAAAGATATTTTAATAATGGGAGAAAATAAATCTCTCAATGAAGCAAGATATATTCATGGTGAATATGGTCGAGGTACATTCTCATTCTATGGAGGTCATGATCCAGAGGATTATCGTCATTTTGTTTATGATCCTCCTACTGACCTTAATTTATTTAAAAATTCACCAGGTTATCGATTAATTTTAAATAATGTACTTTTCCCTGCTGCACAAAAGAAAAAATTAAAAACTTAAAATTTGATAATTTAAAGAGAAATAAAAATAGGCGGTAGGGGATTCGAACCCCTATCTTCAGAATGAGGGTCTGAGATCCTAGCCCTTAGACGAACCGCCCAAATGATTTTTGCAAAATTAAACATAATTTATAATTATACCAAATTTAAATTTTTAAATCTTCAATTTAATCCAAGTTTTTATTTTCATTTTTTTATTAATTTTACGAAATAAAAAATTAGGATAAATGAATTTGCATGAATATCAATCAAAAAACCTATTAGAACAATTCGGCATTAAAGTTGGAAAAAGATTTCTAGCATATAATCCAGACGAAGCTTATGAAGCTGCCTTAAATTTAAAAGAATTAACAGGCTCAGAAATTTGTGCAGTAAAAGCTCAAGTGCATGCTGGCGGCAGAGGAAAAGCCGGCGGCGTAAAAATTGCTAAATCACCTGAAGAAGCTAAAAAATTAACTGCACAAATTATAGGAATGAGATTAGTAACACCACAAACTGATGAAAATGGTAAATTAGTTCGAAAAGTTTTAATAGAGCAAAATTTATACTATGAAGGAAAAGAAAATGTTCAAGAATTTTATATGAGCATATCCTGTGATCGTAAAAATGAAAAAAATGTAATACTATACTCTACACAAGGTGGAATAGAGATAGAAAAAGTTGCTGAAACAACCCCAAATTTAATTTTTAAAGAATTTATAAATCCCATAACTGGGTTGATGCCATATCAAGCACGTAAAATTGCATTTAATTTGGGATTAAACGGTGATGCTTTTAATGATATGCTAGATTTTATTGCTAAATTATATCAAGCATTTATAGGTATAGATACGTCATTAATAGAGATAAATCCAGTTTTGAAAACTAGTGATAATCAAATATATCCTGCAGATGCTAAAATTGTTTTAGATGATTCTGCACTTTATAGACACCCCGAGCTTAGTGGTTTACGCGACCTAGAAGAAGAAAATCAATTAGAATTAGAAGCAAATTCTGTTGGATTGAATTACGTAAAATTAGATGGTAATGTAGCATGTATGGTTAATGGTGCAGGCCTAGCTATGGCTACCATGGATTTAATTGCTATAGCTGGAGCTAAACCGGCCAATTTTTTAGATGTAGGTGGTTCAGCAAGTTCTGAACAAATAGAAAAAGGCTTTAGAATAATATTAAAAGATCCCTCAGTAAAAGCTATTTTAGTTAATATTTTTGGAGGTATTGTAAGATGCGATAGAGTAGCTAATGGTATCATAGAAGCATACAGAAATGTAGAAAATATTGATATTCCTATAATTGTTCGTCTACAAGGCACAAATGCACAATTAGCTAAAGAAATTTTAGAATCATCAAATTTAAAATTAATACCAGCAAATTCATTAGATGAAGTCATAGAATGCATAAAAGCTCTTAATCTCTAATAATCAAAAAAATAATTTCGAGTGAAGGATGGGATGTTAGATATTATAATTATGTATAAAATTTTATATGCTAGTATTTTGTCATCTTTACCCAACATCACTTTTTTTACCTCATTACTATTTATTTCAATATTTTAAATTTATAACCTTTTATTAATAAATTTCTTTGAATATTTTTGTTTAAACTAATTTCTTAACAATAATTTTTAATAAAAGCCAACTATATTAAACAATTTTTTACTATTTTAAATTTTATTTAATTTTGATTTAAAAATTTTATTTAATTTTGCAAAATAAATGGTGGATGTAGTTCAATGGTTAGAGCACCAGATTGTGGATCTGGAAGTTGTGGGTTCAAGTCCCATCATCCACCCTTTTTAAATTAATAATTAATATTTTCACAGTATTTATAATAAAAATCATTTTTTTATTTTATAAAAAAATAAATTTTTATATTTGCAATAACAATTAATCAAAAAATAAGGAGGTAATTATGGGAACAAGAGGTAAATCTATCGTTAAGTTAGATGTAAACAAGCTTTTAGAATTATTAAACAAAGCTTATGCAGATGAATGGTTAGCTTATTATCAGTATTGGGTAGGGGCAAAAGTAGCTAAAGGTATAATGAGAGAACCAGTAGCTAATGAGCTGATGGAACATGCTAATGAAGAATTAGAACATGCAGATAAATTAGCTGAACGCATTCTACAATTAGGTGGAACACCTATCATTAAACCAGAAGATTGGTACAAGATGTGCAATTGCGGATATGAAGCTCCAGAAAATCCTAATACTGAAGCATTATTAAAACAAAACATTAAAGGTGAACAATGTGCTATTGGTGTTTACAATAAATTATTAGAATTCATCGGAGGTAATGATCCTATTACTTTTCATCTAATTCGTGAAATTCTAGAAGACGAGGTGGAGCACGAAGATGATTTAGAAAATCTATTAGAAGATTTCGAATCTATGAAAAAATAATTTTTTCATAGATAAATTTAATAAAAAAAGCCTCAATTGAGGCTTTTTTTATTAATATATTCATAATTATTAAAAATCATCAAATAAGGATAATTGATTGACTTTCTTTTCGATAGTTTGGTTTTTATTGTTATTAACTTTATATTCATGATTTTCCTTCTTATAAAAATAATGTAAAGAATGTGGGTCATTATTTTGAATAAAATCATTAATAATAGTTCTAATAAATTTATTAGGAGTAGTACCACTAATTTTACAAAATTCTTCAAATTTAATTGCTGCGCTATTAGGAATAGCAAACTTATATTTTCTATATTTAGCTTTTTTCCTTGACATGATAAAGTTATTTTATAATTTCATTAACATCTTGCATTATTTTATATAAAAAATTTTCAGCTTTAGACTTACTACTACTTTCTACATAAATGCGAATAATAGGTTCAGTATTAGATGGCCTCATATGTATCCATGTATCATCATTATTTGTTAGTTTAAGTCCATCAATATTAATGAAGTCAAATTGAGAATTACGTTTTTGAATTTCATTTAAAATATAATCTATAGGCAAATTAAAATTGCTAATTTCAATTTTAGATTTTATCATATGATAATAAGGATAATAAGATTTGATGACCGATACAGGCTTTTGTTTATTAGCTAAAAAACTTAAAAACAAGGCAATTCCTAGGATAGCATCTCTGCCGTAATGTAATTCTGGTAAAATGACTCCTCCATTGCCTTCGCCACCTATTACTGCTCCCACTTCCTTCATTTTATTCACTACATTTATTTCTCCTACTGCTGAATAATATAAAGGACAATTATATTTATCAGCTATGAATTTAACTGCTTGAGTTGTACTCAAATTAACAACTACAGGGCCGGGTTTATTTTCCAGAATATAATCAGCAACGGCTACAATGGTATATTCTTCACCAAACATATCTCCATTATCACAAACTATAGCTAATCTATCAACATCTGGATCTACTGCAAAACCTACATCTGCTTTATTAGTTTTCACATTAAATGATAATTGAGATAAATTTTCAGGTAATGGTTCTGGTGAATGTTCGAAAATACCATTTAATTCATCATTTAACAAAATATAATTTTCAACTCCCAATGCATCAAATAATTTTCTAATAGCTATACTACCAGTACTATTAATAGTGTCAACTATAATTTTAAAATTAGATTGTCTGATTAAATCTTTTTTAACATAAGGTAAATCTAAAATTGCATTTATATGATAATCTATCAAATTTGGAGCCTCATAAATTTGTCCAAATTTTTCTTCTTTAACAAGAGAAATAGATGATGTATCATTAGCAATGGTTTCAATTTTATTCAGAATATCTTCAGTAATGAATTCACCTTTATCATTAAAAAATTTAAGAGCATTCCAATTTTGAGGATTATGACTAGCAGTTATCATTATACCACCTTGAGCATTTAAATACTTAACTCCCATTTCCATACTAGGAGTGGTGCTATAATCTGCATCAAACACATCAATACCAGTACATATCAAACTATTTATTACTAAATTTTTTATAGAATATCCTGATATTCTACCATCTCTACCGACAATGACTTTGGGTAAAGCATCTTGATATTGATTTTTAATAACAGTAGCAAAGGCTAAAGAGTATTTTACTACATTTATAGGATCTAAACCATCACTATCTCCTATGGTACCTCTAATACCTGAAATAGATTTAATAAGTGGCATAAATTATTATTTTGCTTTTCCTTGATTGGCTACTTTGTTTATAGCAGCTTTTAATTTTTCTTCATCTGCGAGGAAATATCTGTTAATTGGTTTTAAATTATCATCTAATTGATATACAAGAGGAATGCCAGTAGGAATATTAAAATGCAATATTTCATCTTCACTCATTTGATCTAGATATTTTACAACTCCGCGTAAACTATTACCATGAGCAGATATCAAGATTCTTTTATTATTAAGCAAATCATATTTTATTTGATTTTCCCATAAAGGAATAACTCTCTCTACAGTATCTTTTAAAGACTCACCCAGCATATATTGTATATTATCCACATCAGCATATCTAGATTCTTTTCTCATGTCTGCTATTTCATCTTCAGAAAGTAGTGGTGGACGAACATCATAAGCACGTCGCCATAAAAGAACTTGTTCTTCTCCATATTGAGCTGCCATTTCAGATTTATTCAACCCCTGCAATTTACCATAGTGCTTTTCATTTAGTCTCCATGTTTTTATTTCTGGTAACCACATTCTATCCATTTGTTCCAAAATTAACCAGAGTGTTTTAATTGCTCTTTCTAATACAGATGTATATGTTATGTCAAAATCAAAGCCTTTTTCTAGTAAAATTTTACCAGCTTCTATAGCTTCTTGTTCACCTTCAAGAGTTAATGGTACATCTGTCCATCCTGTAAAAATATTAGCACGATTATATACACTTTCACCGTGTCTCACTAATACCAAAGTTTTCATATTTCACATTTTTAAAAACTTAAATTTTATATTTATCCATTACATATTGCTGTAAATTTAATAATTTTTTATTTGACATATCCTCTGTGCTATCAATCATCATCATTAAATCAATTATCTTTTGACTTTCAATTGCTGCGCCTTCATTTGCACTATCTAATAAAGATATTAATTGTGGATAAGTATTTTTAGCTATATCATTATAAACTCTAAAAAGTTCAAGAGCTCCTTGTCTAAATGTATCCTCTACCTTAAATGGTTTTTCATACTTTTTAATAATTGTATCTAACACAGTTTGATATTCACGTAAAAGTATTCTCAATGTATCTGTGGGTTTACTTTCATAAATAGCAAAATACAACTTAGCCTCATGCTGCAAAACTGTTTGTTGATCATCAACTAATTTGTTATTGAATTCAATTACTTTATTTGTATTAATTTTTTTACACGAAGGCAAAGCTAATAATATTGTAGCCATTAAAAAAAAGCTAATAAATTTCTTTCCCATAATTATTAATTTTTTTTACAAAGATATTAAAAAAATAATAATTAAATTTTATATTTAAAAAATATTTGAGTTGCAAAGTATTGGCAAAATTAATAAGTAGTAAAATGAGAAAGAAATAAGACAAATTTTAAATGGAGATAGGTAAAATAATTTTTTAAATGTTATATATTAAATATGTTTGATACATCAGATCACTGTACCGCTCCCATGCCCGCCTATCCGACGCCGCCAAATTCAGCAACCTCCCAGTGTCTTCTATAATCTTATCCGCCAGATACTTCCCCTTAATAACAAACCACATTATGTAGTTTGTTAAATATTTAGTTGCAACACCACGAAACTTATAATATATCCAGCCCACAAAATCTGTTATCTTCTTATGAACATTTGATACACTGTATATTCCTCTCTTCATCTTATTTTTATTAGTTATTTCTTTGTGTTTTATATGTTCTGCATTAACAGTTTTGAAAGCTTTTTTATTACTACCACATACCACAGAATCCTTGGATATACGTGATTTTAGGAATTCTGATACATGCTCGGCTTGCACTCTTTTATCTTCTAATTTTTTGAACAAAATATTTCCACTTCTATCTGTGGCTGCTAATATTGCTACTTTATCTGGCTTCTTTTTCTTTAGCTTTTTTAATTCTTTCTTGTCTCGTTTCTTTTTACCTTTTTCTGAATAGTTCATTAGAAGTTCCTCTAATTCTACTATTCCAAAGAAATTAACATTATCTTCAAAAGAATCCAAAGCACATAGTATTCTGTGACGCCAAAAGAAACTCGTTGTGAGACTAATATTGACAATTCTTGCACACTCTCTCAAGCTCATGCCTGCACTCATACATTTAATATATTCGAGCATTTTGCCCTTTTCATGAACCCCATACATAAATGTGCCAGTGGTAACTCTGAATTGTCTTCCACAGTTTTTGCAACGGTAATTTTGAACTCCACTTTGCAAACCGTTTTTAATTACATGGCTGCTATTGCATTCTGGACAAAGTAGACCTGTAGCCATTGCTTTGATTTTTTGATAATCGACGACATCTTTGCCTTCTTCAACCATTTTATCATAAAGATTGTCGTAGAACTCGCGTGTACCTTCTTTAGTAAGGGTAAATATTTTAGTTGGGTTTTCAAATATTTTATCCATAACAATAAATTTTTTGCAAATATATGAATTTTTATTATACAAAAAACTTGATTTTTGACAACATAAAAAATTTATTTACTACCTCTTCCCTCTACCCCATTTCATTTCACATCGCTTCTGCTACTACAAATGCACTACCCCCTACAAATATTAAATCTTTACTATTTGCATGTGTTTTTGCTTCATACAGTGCCCTTCTAACAGATTTATAGGCTTTCCCATTTAAATTTAAGTTCTTAGCTTTTTCTAATAAAATTCTTAAATCTAGAGCTCTCGGTACATGTGGACTACAAAAATAATATTGAGCATCTGAGGGTAGTAATTTTAATATACCTTCTACATCTTTATCTGCCATCATTCCCCATACAATATGCAATCTTTCTTTTTTGACATCGTTTAGCAAATCTACTAGATTACTTACAGCACCTACATTATGCCCTATATCCATTATTATCGGAACATCGTTTGGTACATAGCTCCATCTACCAAATAGACCAGTATTTTTATTTATCTTTATAAAACCTTTTTTGATGTGATTATAGTTAATTTTATATTTGTAAGATTTTAAAATTTCTATAGTGCATAGTACTGTTTTCATATTTTCTATTTGTACTTTGCCTACTAATGGAGATGTGAGTTTATATATATTTTTATTTTCATCATTTAATTCTACCTTTAAAATAGGAGGTATTAGAGATTGATAAAATTTTTTAGTAACAAATTTATCTGTAGCAAAAGTAATAGGAGCGTTATTTTTTTTAGCATATTGCGTAAAAACTGGCATTGTTTCTAAATTCTTCTCTCCTATTACGCAAGGTACATTAGGTTTAATAATTCCAGCTTTTTCTGCTGTAATTTTTTGTAATGTTTCCCCCAGCAATTTCATATGATCAAAAGAAATACTTGTAATTATTGATACTAATGGTGTAACAACGTTTGTAGCATCTAATCTGCCTCCTAGTCCAGTTTCTAGAATAGCTATATCTATATCTGATTCTGCGAAATAGCAAAAAGCCATTACAGTATTTATTTCAAAAAAACTAGGTTTTATTTGTTCTATTAAATGTAAATTTTTTTTTGTGAAATTAGTTATCCAGTGTGCTGGTATCATTTGTCCATTTATTTTTATTCTCTCACGCATAGTTTTTAAATGTGGTGAAGTATATAGACCAACTTTATAACCAGCTTCTTGTAATATCGAAGCTATCATGCTACTCACACTACCTTTACCATTAGTACCAGCAATATGGATAGAAGGAAATTTATAATGTGGATTATTAAATTTTTCAAGTAGCAATAATGTTTTTTCTAAGCCACCTTGATAACCAGCAATACCTTGTCTTTCATACATTGGCAGCTGCTCCATAATATATTTTTCAGCTTCAGCAAATATCATCAGTTTTTTATTTAGAAATACTCTTTTTAAAAAAATGATCTACTAAAAATAAGCTCTCTGATCTTTACCTTCGTAGTAATTAATAAATGCATTATTAATGACTCTATATCCTCCGATGGTAGGGAAATCGCCAGTAAAATACCAGTCTCCTTTATTATCTACCAAGACTTTATGAAGGCCTTCGAGAGATTGAAAGATAATTGTTAATTTAGTTTTATTTCCAAGCGGGGTAACTAATTCTTCGATTTTCCGTGTTATTTCATCATCAGTAAAAGGTTTATAAATCAATGAAACATAATTTTCTAATTTATCATCAGGTAAAGAATCTTGTTCTTTGCATTTATCATAAACATATTTTATCAATTTATCTTGATGGCGTTCTTTGAGTAGTGCGATAGCAGCTTGAAAAGCAATAAATTCCTCTAACTTTGCCATGTCTATTCCATAGCAATCTGGGTATCTAATCTGAGGAGCTGTAGAAGCTATTATTATTTCTTTAGGTTCTAATCTATTAAGCATAGTGATAATACTTTTTTGCAAAGTAGTGCCACGTACTATACTATCATCTATTGCTACAACTCTATCAATATTTGGCCTTACCACTCCATAAGTAACGTCATACACATGACTAGCTAAACCGTTACGTTTAGATTCTTTTGTTATAAAAGTACGATGTTTTAGATCTTTTACTACTAAAGTATCTGCGCGTGCATGAGAATTTAAAATATCACGTAAATCCTTATCTGTAATGTTTTTATCAGTATTAATTAAATTTAATATTTTTTCCTTTTTTTGTGAATCTAACCATTTTTCTATTTCAGCATATAATCCTAAAAAAGCAACTGTAGATGTATTGGGTATATAAGTAAAAACTGTATTTTCAATATCATTGTCAATAGCTTGGAGTATAGGTTCTGCCAACATTGCTCCAAGCATTTTTCTTTCTTTATAAATGTCTCTGTCTGTTCCACGGCTGAAATATATATGTTCGAAGCTGCAAGATTTTTTTTCAGGTATGTGCTCTATATAGGGGACTATTGAGAGTTCTGCATTCTTTTTTAATATTAATACATGTCCAGCAGGCATTTCTTTTATATCATCTGTTTTAGCATTAAAAGCAGTTTGTATAGGAGGTCTTTCAGAAGTAACTACAAAAAATTCATCATTCATATAATAATATGCTGGTCTAATACCTCGTGGATCGCGAAACACAAACGAATCTCCGTGTCCTAAAACTCCAGCCATCACATAACCACCATCAAAATTTAGTGTTGCTTTTCTCACAATAGAGGCTATATCTAAATTATCTGCTATCATCGGTGAGATCTCAGCTTTAGTATATCCCTCTGCTTTATATTTTTCATATAAATCATTATTCATCTCATCTAAATAGTATCCCAATTTTTCTAATACAGTTACTGTGTCTGAAGTCTCGATAGGATGCTGCCCATAATTGATTAAATCTTGAAATAATTGCTTCGAATTAGTTAGATTGAAGTTACCTGCTAAAGCTAAAGTACGTGTACGCCAGTTGCTCTGTCGCAAATGTGGATGTACATATTCGATCTGATATTTACCATAGGTACCGTATCGCAAATGTCCAAGATACAACTCACTAATAAAAGGGATATCTTGTTTTAGATATTTTCCATCATACAATAATGGTGAATTGTTTGACTCCAAAGTTCGTAATGGTCGATATATTTTTTGAAAAATGTCTATTATTGGTGAATCTACATTAGATCTGATTCTATCTAAATATTTATATCCTGGATTTACATCCAATTTTACAGATACTACTCCTGCACCATCTTGTCCTCTATTATGTTGCTTTTCCATCAATAAATATAGCATATCTAGTCCATGATAAGCACAATTATATTTTTCTATGTAATATTCTAATGGTTTTAATAAGCGTAGGAGTACTATACCACACTCATGAGCTATAAATTCACTCATTTATTTTTTTGCAAATTTAAAAAATAAATACGAGAAATTTAATTTTAATTAGATAATTTCAAAATATTTAAAACTGATGATTTAATCAGAGATTTATAATATAAAATTTAAAATCTACACTGCAAATATATCAAATTAAAAAAAAGATGTTAAATATCATTTTTCCTGTAAAAAGCTCATTCAATCTATATTTTGGAATAATATTACAATGATTACTTGTAAAAATTTTTTTAAAAAAATAATAAAATTATATTTTTGCAATAAAATTTTTAATCTGCATAATTATGGATGAAAATAAACCAGTTAGAGAATCAATATTTTCTAAAACGAATTTAAAACCTTTAACTGATCCTTTAAGTAATAATAATCCTGTAATAGTACTGATTTTAGGAATATGTAGTGCATTGGCTGTAACTGCTAAGTTAGAACCAGCAATTGTAATGGCAATATCAGTTACTGTTGTTGTTGCATTATCTAATCTTATTTATTCACTAATTAGAAAAACTGTCCCACCTAGTATTAGGATTATTGTACAATTAGTCATTGTGTCATTTTTAGTTATATTAGTTGATCAAATATTAAAAGCTTTTGTTTATGATGTGAGTAAACAGTTATCTGTATTTGTAGGTTTAATAATTACTAATTGTATGATAATGGGTAGATTAGAAGCTTTTGCAAGTAATAATAGTCCCTGGGCTTCATTTTTAGACGGAATAGGTAACGGTGCAGGCTACGGATTGATTTTAATTATAGTTGCTTTTGTTAGAGAACTTCTCGGTAGTGGTACTCTATTAGGCTATCACATTATACCTCAAGCATTATATAATGTAGGATATGTAAATAATGGACTAATGATTTTACCTCCTATGGCTTTAATATTAATAGGTGTGATAATCTGGATTCATAGAAGTTTTAATAAAGAATTAATTGACAAAAATTAAGAGTATATGCAAGACTTAATTAATATATTTGTTAGAAGCATTTTCATAGATAATATGATATTTGCTTATTTTCTGGGTATGTGCTCATATTTAGCAGTTTCCAAAACAGTTAAAACTAGTAATGGATTAGGGTTAGCAGTCATTTTTGTATTAATTATTACTGTACCAGTCAATTTTTTAATTAATAAATATCTTTTATCGCCAGGAGCTTTATCTTTTATTAGTCCTGCTTTTGCCAATGTAGACCTTGGATTTTTAAGTTTTATAATTTTTATAGCTGTCATTGCTGCCATTGTACAATTAGTGGAGATGGTAATTGAGAAATTTTCACCTTCACTATATAACTCTTTGGGCATATTTTTACCATTAATAGCTGTAAACTGTGCAATTATGGGAGCATCATTATTTATGCAAGAGAGGGGTTTACAAACTTTTGGTGAAAGTTTCTTCTTTGCTTTTGGTAGCGGCATTGGTTGGTGGTTAGCTATTATTTCTATTGCAGCTATTCGAGAAAAATTATCTTATAGCAATATACCAAAACCATTACAGGGTGCAGGTATAGCTTTCATTATTACTGGCTTAATGTCAATAGCTTTTATGAGTTTTTTAGGCATCACAATTTAAAAATTCATTATTTATGATAGTCTTAATGTCTTTATTCAATTATATATTAATTAGTTTCCTTGTTTTTGGTATTATTATAATTTTATTAGTAATAGGTTTGCTTTTTGCTAAAAGTAAACTCACTCCTAAAGGAACTGTTACAATAAATATTAATGGAGAAAAGGAAATCATTACTGAACCTGGAAATAATTTATTAATGACTTTATCTAATAATTCCATTTTTTTGCCTTCAGCTTGTGGTGGTGGTGGCACCTGTGGACTATGTAAAGTGCAAGTTTTAAATGGTGGTGGAAGTATTTTACCTACAGAATTAGGTTTTTTTAATAGAAGACAAATCTTAGATAAGTGGCGACTAGGCTGTCAAGTAAAAGTAAAAGAAAATTTAGAAATTAAAGTGCCAGAGAGTGTCCTAGGTGTTAAACAATGGGAATGTGAAGTCGTATCCAATAAAAATGTGGCTACTTTTATAAAAGAATTAGTCCTGAAATTACCAGATGGTGAAATATTAAACTTTAAAAGCGGGGAATATATTCAAATTTATGTGCCTGAAAATCTTAATATAGATTACTCCAAAGATATTTATGTTGAGGATGAATTTAGAGATGAATGGGATAAACTAGGTGTATGGAATTTGAAATTGATAAATAAAGAAAGCACTTTCAGAGCATACTCTATGGCTAATTATCCTGCAGAAAACGATATTGTAATTCTTAACGTTCGTATAGCTACTCCACCATGGGATAAAAAAAAGAATAAATTTATGAATGTTCCTCCTGGCATTTGCTCTAGCTATATTTTTTCATTAAAACCAGGTGATAAAGTTAAAATATCTGGACCTTATGGAGAATTTCATTTAAAAGATACTAATAAAGAAATGATATTTATTGGTGGTGGTGCAGGTATGGCTCCTATGCGAAGTCATATTTTTCATCTTTTTAAAACCTTACATACTCAGCGTAAAGTATCTTTTTGGTATGGAGGTCGCTCTCTGAGAGAACTATTTTATGTAGATCAATATAAACAATTAGAAGCCGAAAATCCTAATTTCAAATTTGTTGTTGCTCTATCTGAACCAAAACCTGAAGATAATTGGAACGGTTCTGTTGGTTTTATTCACCAGGTTTTATATGAAAATTATTTAAAAGATCATCCTGAACCAGAAGAATGTGAATATTATATCTGTGGTCCTCCAGCTATGCTAAATGCTGTACTAAACCTCTTAGATAGCTTAGGTGTACCTCCAGAGAATATAGCTTTTGATGATTTCGGCTCATAAAGGAATATTTCCCAATGCGGATTTGACAAAGCGTTTTTTTAAGTAATTCGTGTAATCTATATCTAAATCATAGTATCTCGCCCTGAAATACTTGTAGTTGGTCTCGGTGTATAACTTCAAGGCGATAATCATAAAACAATATTTTACTATGTAAAATTAATGAATATTTTTGAATAAATTATATATTTAAACTTTTTATGAAATTAAGTCTTTTCATTTTCTGAAATCAAAAAAAACTTTTTATCTTTGCTAAAAAATAAATTATGAAATCCAAATCAATAATTTTTTGTTTATTTTTTCTAATTTCATTAATAAATTTATGGGCACAAAATACTATAACAAATGTAGAATTAGCCAAAATAAAAGAAAATGCTTATAAAGAATTTCATCCTGGCATTCAATCAGCTATAGTAGAAAATTCAATTAAAAAATTGTCCTTAAATCCACAATTACGTAGTCAGCCAGACCCATATTTCAAATATCAAATACAAACAGGAAAGCCAACTGATCAAAAACGCTCTGGTAGATGCTGGATGTTTGCAAGTATGAATACTATTCGTCCTTTTGTAATTCAAAAATATAATTTATCAAATTTCGAATTTTCTTATGCTTATTTGTTTTTTTATGATCAATTAGAAAAAGCTAATTTATTTTTACAGGGAATAATCACTACAATAGATAAGCCTATGGACGATAGACAAGTAGAGTGGTGGTTCAAAAATCCTATAGGTGATGGTGGTGTATGGTCTAGTTTTGTAAATTTAGTAAATAAATATGGACTGGTACCAGCAGAGGTTATGCCAGAAACATATCATAGTAATAATACGAGTGAGATTTCATCAATTTTAGCTACTAAACTACGAGAACATGGCATTATGATGAGAGAAGCATACAATAATAATAAAAAAGTAGATCTACAAAAAATGAAATTAGAAGCTTTAAGTGAAATCTATCGCATCCTAGTCTATGCTTTTGGTGAGCCTCCTACAACATTTTCTTATAGATTTGTTGATAAAAGTAATAAACCTACTGATATGAAAACATATACTCCTATGAGCTTTTATAAAGAAATAATAGAAATAAATTTCGATGATTTTGTCATGCTTATGAATGACCCTACTAGACCGTATTATAAGGTTTATGAGATAGAATATGATAGGAATATGGTAGAAGGTATAAATTGGAAATATCTCAATCTACCTATGAACGAAATAAAAGCATTAGCTTTAAAATCTCTTAAAGATTCCATGCCAATGTATTTCTCATGTGATGTAGGTAAACAATTAAATAATGATATAGGTCTATTAGATGTAAATAATTATATGTACGACACTTTATTTAATATGCCTTTCAGAATGGATAAAAAACAAAGAATATTAACCTTTGCTAGTGGATCTTCTCATGGTATGAACATAATTGGTGTAGATACTGATGCTAATGATGAACCTATTCGCTGGTTAATAGAAAATAGCTGGGGTAATGCGGGATATAATGGTAAATTAATAATGACTGATAAATGGATGGATGAATATCTTTTTAGATTAGTTGTCAATAAAAAATATTTCCCTGCTGAAACTTTAAAATTGTTAGAACAAAAACCAATACTTTTGCCTAGTTGGGATCCAATGTACAGAATGGATGAATAGTAGGGGTTTAAAATTTTAAACCCCTACAAAATCGTTTCTATCCTACACGGCATGTTTGTTTCATTACAAATCATTTCCCAATACGAATTTGCTATAGATCAATAATTATTTTAAAGGTATTCTTTTAATATAAAAAGCTGAAAAGACTTTATTATCTAAACGCCTATCTCAATAAAGATAATTTTAGAGAACTATCTTTTATAAATACTTCAAAATATTTTTTTGCATTTCGTCTTCCAAATTATTATAATTAATAGGTTGAAAGACTTTACCTGTCAGCATTTCGTATAGTTCAATATATCTATGAGAAACTTCTTGAATAATCTCTGGTGGCATGATAGGAGCTTTTTGATTATCTTGTCCAGAGAATCCTTGATCCATAAGCCACTGGCGAACAAATTCTTTAGATAATTGTTTTTGTGGTAAGCCTTCTTTTTGTCTTTGTTCATAACCTTCTATGTAGAA
>LFTI01000037.1 GCA_001513285.1 Rikenellaceae bacterium DTU049 | reverse complement strand
ATGCTTGGTTCATTAGGTGCCATATTACTTTTGCTATCTTATCATAATAAACCTAAAATTTACAAATTGTTTTTATCTGGATTTATCTTTTTTATTGCATTATTATCTAAAGAGAATGCTCTCACATGGGTAGGTGTATGGCTGTTTTGGCTAATATTTACTCATAAATCATTTTCTAAAAAATACATCATTAACTCTTTTTTAGTTCTATTGATACCTGCGGCTTTATTTTTATTTATTCGTTCTCAAGTACTCGGAGCTTTCTTATATACAGATGTTCCCAAAGAATTGCTAAACAATCCATTTGTAAATTCTACTAAATCTCAAGAGATAGCTACAGTGCTTTTCACTTGGTTGATATATTTCAAATTATTAATTTTCCCACATCCACTCACACATGACTATTATCCTAAGCAAATACCAATATTAAATTTTGGTGATTTTAGAGTGTGGATATCAATAATAATGGTACTAGCAATTATCTATGTTTTAATTAAATCATGGAAAAGAAAACCAATAATAGCCTTCGCTATATTAATGTTTATTGCTAATTTTTCTATGGTTTCTAACCTACTTTTTAATGTAGGTACATTTATGAATGAGCGATTTATATTTTCTGCATCAGCAGGATTCACTTTAGCAGTTGGTTGGTTATTTGCAAAATGGGGAGAGCGAAGTCCCAAGTGGGCGATGTATGTCTTGATAACGATTTTAGCTTTGTATGGAGTAAAAACAGTAAGTAGAAGTTTTGCTTGGAAAGACAATTTAACTTTATTCACTACGGATGCTAAAATATCCAGAAATAGCTCAAAAGTAAATGCAGCTGCTGGTGAGTCATTAATTGAAGTTGCCAAAAAAACAAATAATCCACTGGAACAAGAAAAAATACTAGATGAAGCTATTCAATATTTGAATAAAGCTGCTATGATATATCCAGAGAACTATTCAGCTTATCATTTCCTAGGAGAAGCTTATTTCCTTAAGAAAGATTTCAAAAAAGCTTTAGAAAATGCTTTAATCTGTGCTAATCTAAGGCCAATAGAGTTAGAACCATATAAAAATATATTTGCCGCTGGCATAAATGCTTATTTAGATTCTTCTTATGATATTGCTAGCATGGCTTTTTCATTTTTAACAAGTAAAACTGATTTTTTAATGAATCAATTTGCAGATTCTACCTATTTTACTATTCAATTAGCATTAGCTTATAAATACTTGAATAAGGTTGACTCAGCTATTATAATACTCAATAATGTCATAGAGAAAGATACTTGTAATGTAGAAGCTCTAAATCATTTGGCAGAATTACATAGCACTAAACCTGGAGGATTAAGTAATTCAGAGTATTATTTATTACGTGGCTATAGCTGTAATCCTAATTATGCACCAATATTGGAAAATTTAGGTACTCTAAACATTATTAAGCGTAATTATTCTCAAGCTATAATTTATCTAAAAAAAGTTTATAATATTAATCCGAATAATAAAAATGTGATTAATAATTTAGCAATAGCATATCAAAATGTTGGTAAGCTAGATAGTGCACAATATTATATTAATCTATTAAAATAATAAAATATTAACTGATTATGATTAAATTATGAATAAAGAATTAAATATTATAACTCTTGACATTCCTTTTCCGCCAAACTATGGTGGAGCTATTGATGAATTTTATACAATAAAAAATTTACATAATTTAGGCATAAACATTTACTTGCATGCTTTTAAATATGGTGAACGTAAGCCAAGTAAAGAGCTAGAACAATATTGCAAAGAGGTTTATTATTACGAACGTAAACGTAATTTACTTGCTTTTTTTAATAAAATGCCTTTTATAGTTAAAACCAGAGATCATGATTTACTATTAAATAATTTACTAAAAAATAATGCTCCCATATTATTTGAAGGTATACATACGACGTATTTTTTATCAGATCAAGCTCTTAGAGAAAGATTAAAAGTCATTAGAGCACATAATATCGAGCAGGATTATTATAAATTTTTAGCCAAATTTGAAAAAAATTTATTAAAAAAAATATATTTCTTTATAGAATCTATAAAATTAAAAAATTATGAAAGTAATGCCATAAAACATGCGGATGCAATAGCTGCGATAAGTATTGGTGATATGAAAAAGATAAAAATATGGAATGAAAATGTGGAGGTAATCAGTTCATTTCATCCTTTTGATAATGTGGAATCTATGATAGGAAAAGGTAAATATGCTTTGTTTCATGGCAATCTAGACATTACAGAAAATAAAATAGGTGCTATATTTTTAGCAAATAAAATCTTTAATGATATAAATATTCCTTTAATTATTGCTGGTAAATGTAAGAATGAGAATAATATAAAAAAACATTTAGCCCAAAATTCAAATATTCAACTGATAACAAATATAAGTGATGAAAAAATGAATGATCTTATTAGGAATGCTCAATTGAATGTATTATATACTACGCAATCTACAGGATTAAAACTAAAATTAATCTACTCTATCTTCCAAGGCAGATTCATATTAGTTAATAATTTAATGGTAGAGAATACAGATCTAGCACCTCTCTGTGAAATAGCTAATGATGAAAAAGATATAAAAAAAAAGGTAGTAAGCCTCTTTGAGGATAATTTCACTGATGAAATGATAGAACAGAGAAAAAAAATATTAACTGATTTAGGTTACATGAATGAACAAAATGTAAAAAAATTATTGAAAATTATGCAAATAAATGAATAGAAGAGGATAAAATTAATAATGTTTGTAAAAATATTGGATATAATTTTATCCTCTTAATATGCTTGTAATATAATATATGAGAGGATAGTAATATTTTTTAAAAATATTATTAATAAAAAAAATATTTATTTTAGTTGATTGTATATATTAATATAATGAAGTTTTATTATTTCAATTATAAATTTTTTGAATATATAATTTAAATAAATAATGTATTTTAATAAATCCCATATATAACGCAGGATTAATTATCCAATATAAATTATAACATATTTAGTCGACCCTTAAAAATACGATAATCATTTGTTTATTAATAAGTTATAGATAATTTTTTA
>LFTI01000006.1 GCA_001513285.1 Rikenellaceae bacterium DTU049 | reverse complement strand
GACGCTAGTAATTTGAGTGATGGCACTTATTATTATATCTTTAAATTAAATTATGGTAAGGGCAAAATCAAAGAATATAATGGTACTATTTCTATTATAAAATGAAATTGTGTTGATATAATAAAAATCTGGTTCTATAACGTTTTGTATGGGTAAAGATTAAAAAATAATAATTTTATAAAAATGTATTTTTTTAATATTGTACTGTTAAATATTAACCACAAAGTTCTCAAAGAAGGCACAAAGGACACAGAGAAAATTGTCTGAACCATGATTTTTGGGATTAAAGGATTTTGGGATTAAATTTATAATTTGTGCTTATTTGTGTGCATTTATGGATTAATTTATAACTAATATTATACTAAACTCCCTATCCCATCACTTATCACTTATCACCTATTACCTATCTCCTCGTCTCCCAGTCACCCCGTCTACCTTCACTCTCATTTGTGTGCATTTGTGGACTAATAACAAAAATTGGACAATTAAATAATTTATCTACAATAAATGTTTAAATTAGGTAATGATATATTAAACGAAAAAAATATTAATTAATTCTTCTCAAATTATACCATATAAAGAAAATTAATAAAAATTAAAATTTAGAAAATATTTTTATAAAATATTTATTAACAATGATTTTAAGCATTATAAAATAGTTAATTAAATATCATTACTTAATTTAAACAGATAATAAATGAAATTATGAAAACCTCATTTCTCCCCATGTATGAGTTATTGAATTGCCATTAATCTAATCTCATTCAATTATCTCGTCTTGATTATCTAATTCGCTTGGCATAACTACAGCCCCTGGTTGAGAAAACACTTTTTTGTAAAAAAATATCATTATTAAAACACCAGTAGTTATACAGGCATCTGCAATGTTAAAAATTGGTTGAAAAAAAATAAAATGTTTACCGCCCCATATGGGTAACCATTCTGGCAGAGTTGTATTAATAATTGGAAAATAAAGCATATCTACAACTCTTCCTTGCATGAAAGGAGCATAGCCTTGGCCAAAAGGCACAAAATGAGCAGGTTGGGTATCGAAGCCGAAAACACCGCTTTCGCTAAATATCAAGCCATAAAACATACTATCAATAATATTACCTACAGCACCAGCAAAAATAAATGCTAATGAATAATAGAATAATTTATGATGGCTTTTATTAAAACTTTTAATGAGATACCATAAAATTACAGTAGCTGCAGCAATACGAAAAATTGTTAAAATATATTTGCCAATAACTCCGCCCCATTGCAACCCATATGCCATTCCTGCATTTTCGACAAAATACAAACAAAACCAATTTCCAATCAAACAAACTTTTTCACCTAACAAAAAATTTGTTTTTACATAAATTTTTAATATCTGATCGATAAGTAATAAAATAATTATAAAGATAGTTACCTTAAGCTTTAATGATTTTTTATTATCAATCATAGAGAAAATTTTGTGTTAGTACAAAAATTTATTTTTTAAAGCATTAACAAAGAATTAATCTTCTCCTTCTTCTTCATTATTTAAATTTTCTTCATTAACAGGAATTTCTCCTTTTTGCATTTTAAGTTTAGCCTCGATACTGAGAGTAGCATGTGGAACTGCTCTTAGTCTATCTTTTTCAATGAGCTTACCAGTTACACGACAAATGCCATAGGTTTTATTCTCTATTCTTAATAAAGCTAGTTCTAGATCTCGAACAAATCTTTCTAATCTAGCAATTAATTTAGCATTTTCTTCTTTTATTAAATTTTCTTTACCATCATCTTGTAATCTATAAGTCAAATTAGTATCTACTTCGCCACCGCTATTCATACTTTCACGTAAAATCTCTAGATCACTTTTAGCTTTATCTAATTTTTTTAGAATAATTTGCTTAAACTCTTCTAGCTCTTCATCACTATAACGTGTTTTTTCTTCTTTATTATCTACTGCCATAATCAATAATTTTTATTAATTTTTTTCTATATGTACTAAAACAGGAATTTCATCTTCTACTGTTATAGTATCTATTTCTAATCCATTTAAAGGAACATTTTTTAGCTCTTCAGCTAAAATTTCATTGCAAACATACGAAGAATTTTCCAATATACTTTTATTCACAAAATCATCAACAGAATTAAACATAACTTTGATTTTATCAGTTACATCAAAATTTTTTTCTTTTCTTAAATTTTGAATTCTATTAACAAAATCTCTAGCTATACCTTCCTGTCGTAGCTCATCATTAATAGTAATATCTAGTGCCACAGTGAAATTATTTTCATGAGAAACAAGCCATCCTGGGATATCCTCTGTGATAATCTCTATCTCTTCTAATAATATCTCAACATCGCCCTCTGAAGTTTTGATAGTAGCTTTTTTATTTTTTTCTACTTCATTAATATGAGCACTATCCCAGTTTTGAATAATATAGGAAATTTCTTTCATCATTTTTCCATATTTAGGACCTAATAATTTAAAATTAGGTTTAGCCTTTTTCACTAAAAAATCGTTTTGTAAACTTATAAATTCTAACTCTTTAACATTAGTTTCATGTAGAATGAGAGATTTCACTAATTCTAATTGCTTGATAGTATAATCATCAGCAGGAATGATAGCTTTGGATAAGGGTTGTCTAACCCTAATTTTTGCTTTTTTCCTAAGAGATAGTATCATAGAGCTAATATCCTGAGCCCATTCCATTCTTTCTTCTAATTGTTTATCGACGAGTGATTCATCATAATGAGGAAAATCTAGTAAATGAACACTCTCTTGAGATTTTTTATTAGTAACAGAATTTAAATCTTTAAAAAGTCTATCAGCATAGAAAGGTGCAATAGGTGATAGCAAAGTAGCTATAGTTTCTAAACAATTATATAATGTTTGATAAGCAGAAATTTTGTCTTGAGAGTATTCACCTTTCCAAAATCTACGACGCGAAAGACGTACATACCAATTGCTTAAGTAATTAACCGTAAATTGCTCAATTAATCTACTAGCCTTAGTTGGTTCATAATCTTCATAAGCATCTTCCACATTTTTAATCAAAGTATTCAGTTCAGATAATATCCATTTGTCTAGTTCTAATCTATCATTAATAGGTATTTCTGCTTCAGAATAAGTAAATCCATCAATATTAGCATATAATGCAAAAAATGAATATGTATTATATAAAGTTCCAAAAAACCTTCTAACAACTTCGCTGACGCCTTCGATATCAAACTTTAGACTATCCCACGGTTGAGAATTAGTAATAATATAAAAACGTAAAGCATCTGCTCCATAATTGTTAATAACTTCAAAAGGATCTACAACATTGCCAAGACGTTTGGACATTTTAGAGCCATTTTTATCAAGGACTAATCCATTAGCAATTACATTTTTAAAAGCTACACTATTAAAAAGCATAGTAGCTAAAGCATGTAAAGTATAAAACCACCCACGAGTTTGATCTACTCCCTCAGCTATGAAATCTGCGGGGAAATTATTTTTAAAATTATCTTGATTTTCAAAAGGATAATGCAACTGAGCATATGGCATAGAGCCACTATCAAACCACACATCTATAACATCAGGTTCACGATACATAGGTTTACCAGATGGTGAAACTAAAACTATTTCATCTACAAAGGGACGATGCAAATCTATTTTACTATAATTAACCTCAGTGTTATCACCAGGAATAAAGTCTTTAAAAGGATTTTCTTTCATAAATCCATTAGCTATACTTTTATCTATCTCTTTTTTTAATTCTTCAATAGATCCGATACAAATTTCTTCAGATTTATCGATAGTTCTCCAAATAGGTAATGGAGTCCCCCAGAAACGGGAACGACTGAGATTCCAGTCTACCATATTTTCTAACCAATTGCCAAAACGACCACTGCCCGTAAATTCTGGTTTCCAATTAATAGTTTTATTCAGTTCTATCATTTTATCTTTGAGAGCAGTAGTTCTAATAAACCAAGAATCTAATGGATAATAAATAATCGGTTTATCAGTACGCCAGCAATGTGGATAGCTATGTTCATATTTTTCTGTTGAGAAAGCTTTATTTTCTCGTTTTAGTTTAGTAATTATTTCTATATCTACGTTAAGTTCTTTTTCTTTTTCTGGAGAATAGTCAGGATAATATTCTGGTTTTACAAATTTACCAGCAAATTCACCCAT
>LFTI01000072.1 GCA_001513285.1 Rikenellaceae bacterium DTU049 | reverse complement strand
AATTTGCTTTTCAAACACACCGGAGAAAATAGAGTCCAGAACAGTCAGATAAAAGAAGAGTTGCAGCGAAGAGTATCAGAGAAAAATTTGATATGTTTTAAGCCTAACGAAAAGTTCCAGCAAGCAGTGAAAGAATCACCAAGCAAAAAGGTATTAGTTAAATCACCAACCGAAAAGATATTAGTTAGACGTAAAACAAAAGGATTGGTAATTTATAGCGTAAACATAGCAGAGAAAAAAATAACTAATTTTCTAGTTTGGATGATGAGATTCAGAGGAGTAGCTACAAAGTATCTGCAGAACTACCTTATGTGGTTTGTAGTTATGAATAAATATTTGAAAGCCAATATAGAATCAGACATTGGGCGACTTTTGAACTTGTCATCGCACGACAGATGGGCGTGGGAGCGGTATTGGAGATTGATGAAGTTAAAATATTGATATAATACTTAAATTTAAACAATTATCCTTAATTTAATATCCTTTTCTTTAATAATTTTGTAACCGATTTACATTTTTTACAATATTTAACTAAAACTCTAGTCACAATTTGATATTTGTAATAAACTTATTTAAATAATTATTTATTTTTTACGTTTATATTTGCATAATATTTTTAAAAAATTTTAATTATGGATGTAGTAATGATAATCACTATATTGCTTTTTTTAGCATGTGTAATAGGTTTAGGATTTGTTTTTAGAAAAGCTGGATACAATTTCTGGTTAGTTTTCGTACCAATATATAATTTAGTGATATGGACAAAAATAATTGGTAAGAAATGGTCATGGGTAATTTGGAGTTTGGTACCTTTTATCAATTTATTCATGGTAATGCTAATGTTAATAGAGTTACTCAAAGGATTTAATCGTTATAATATTTTAAATCAAATATTAATTATTCTTTTTCCATTTGTTTATTTACCTTATTTAGGACTAATAAAAGATGTATACATCCCAGTTGGAGAGCAAAAAATCAAAAAATTAAGTAAGACCCAAGAATGGGTAGAAGCTATAATCTTTGCTGTTGTAGCAGCTACGATTATTAGAATGTTCTTTTTAGAAGCATACACTATACCTACAAGTTCTATGGAAAAATCTATGCTTGTAGGTGATTATTTGTTTGTCAGTAAAATTCATTATGGTGTACGCATACCTAATACACCGCTATCTTTTCCTTTTGCTCATAATATTTTACCTTTGACTAAAACTACTCCATCATACTCTAAATTAATTCAACTGCCATATTATCGTTATCCTGCTTTAGAAAACATAGAGAGCAACAAATTGATAGTATTTAATTTCCCAGAAGGTGACACAGTAGTGATAGCCGAACCTGCAATGAGCTTTTATACTATTGCTAGAAGTTTCGCTGTGCAAATGGCACAAAGTAATGGACTTACAGATAAAGATTATAAGAAATTTTATGATGCTGCTCGTAAATATCTATTGCAAACAGAGAAAATAACAGTGCGTCCTGTAGACAAAAGAGATAATTACATCAAACGCTGCATAGGTATACCAGGTGACACTATTCAGATAATTCATCGTCAAGTTTATGTAAATGGGAAACCTATGCCTATTCCTAAATATGTTCAGTTTGATTATATTGTAAAATTGCAACCAGATAGATACTTGTCTATAGAGCAAATAATGTCTACTGGGATTTCCAGAGAAGATGCTAGACAATCTGCTCAGAAAGCTCAATATTATGGTTATCCTTCTAATGTATTATTACTGCCTATGACAGAAGAAATTAAAGAGAAATTTTTAAAAAAATATGGTACTATTCTAGCTGAACCTTTACAAATAAGTGAAGATACCACTTGGGATTACTCTATTTTCCCCCATGATCCTAAATATCCCTGGAATAAAGATAATTTCGGGCCTATTATTGTTCCTAAAAAAGGTGTAACTATATCGCTCGATACAAATAATCTGTGTTTCTACGAACGTATTATTACAGCCTATGAACACAATAAATTATATGTAAAAAATGGTATAATATACATCAATGATAAACCTACTAATACATATACTTTCCAGATGGATTATTATTTTGGCATGGGAGATAATAGACACAACAGCTATGATTCTAGATTTTGGGGATTCATCCCTGAAGATCATATGGTAGGCAAGCCAGTTTTTGTATGGTTATCATTAGATAAGGATTATTCATTATTTGATGGTAAAATAAGGTGGAATAAGCTTTTTAGAGTTCCTAAATAAAAAATATTTTGAAGATTTTTTATTAAAATGAAATTATATGAAAAATTATACTCAAACACACTTATTATTTCAAAGCTTCTTTCAAAATATTTAGTCTAGCTTTACCAATTATAGTCGCTATTTCTTCATCTGGGGCATTTTTAATATTTTCAACTGAGCCAAAATGTTCTAATAATTTATTAGCTGTCTTTGGACCTATACCTTTGATATCAGTTAATTGAGTTTTTATAGTATTTTTACTACGCAATTTGCGATGATGAGTGATGCCAAATCTATGTGCTTCGTCTCTAGCTCGCTGTATGAGTTTGAGAGTAGGGCTTTTTTTATCAATATTCAAGGGCATAGAATCGTGAGGTTTATATATTTCTTCTAATTTTTTTGCTATTCCAATAATAGGAATATTATCTAAATCTAATTCTTTCAAAGCATCATATGCAGCATGTAATTGTCCTTTGCCACCATCGATTATTATCAAATCTGGTAGAGGTTTATTCTCATCCTTTTGCCTTTTATATCTACGATAGACCGCTTCATGCATTGTAGCGAAATCATCTATCCCTTCTACAGTTTTAACATTAAAAATTCTATATTCTGCTTTAGCAGGTTTCCCATCTATAAATACTACACAAGAAGATACGGGATATGCCCCTTGTATATTAGAATTGTCGAAACATTCAATACGTTTTGGCAGAGTAGGCAATTGCAAATCAATTTTAACTTTTTCTAACAATTGATTAGTAAATCTATTAGGATATGCTAGAGATCTACGTTTGTCATCTTCAGCTTTTCGCTCTTGCGCATTATGGAGACAGAATTTCAATAAATCAGCTTTATAACCTTTTTTAGGGACAGTTATTTGCACATTATCGATAGGAAAAGAAATCGGATATGGGACGATAAGTTCAGGTTGTAAGCCATCCCATTGTTCAAATAATTCTCCAATAGCATAAAGCAAAAGCTCTTCAGGAGATTCATTTAATTTTTTTTCTATATGAAAAACTCGACTATTCACTATTGACCCATTTTCTACTCTGATAGCTGCTATATATGCCTGATTATCATTCTCTAATAAATTAATAGCATCTAAATTATTCTCTTGATTAGTAACTATAATGGTACGAGAAGAATATGATTTTAATCTTTCCCATTTAATTTTCCATTGTTGCGCCTCCTCGAAATTAAGATTTTTGGCTTCTTTTTGCATGTTTTCATAAAGATAATTTTCTACTAATTTAGTTTTACCTTTTATGATATCTCTAGCTAGATTTATATAATCATCATATTCTTTTTCTTTTATCAATCCCACACATGGCCCTTTACATTTTTTGAGATGATACTCCAGACATACTTTGTAGCTACCATTTTTAATTTTTTCTTCAGATAAATTAAGTTTACAAGTACGTAGTGGAAAAAGCTTGTGTATCAATTCTAATAAAGATTTTGCAGTTCTCACAGAAGCATAAGGGCCATAATATTCTGCATTAGGAATATGTCTATTTCTAGTTAAAAAGATACGAGGGAAAGGCTCATTGGTTATAGCAATGAAAGGATAACTTTTGTCATCTTTTAATTGCATATTATAACGAGGCTTCAAGTTTTTAATCATATTATTCTCAAGTAGTAGAGCCTCTAATTCAGTATTAGTAACTGTAGTCTCGATACGTTCAATTTTATTAACCATTATTCTTAGTCTAGCACTACTATGCTGTGTACGAAAATATGAGGATACCCTATTTTTTAAATTCTTTGCTTTGCCTACATATAAAATATTATCATCTTTATCATAAAATCTATAAACACCAGGACTCTTGGGTAAAGTTCTTAAGATCATAGATATTTGCTCTTTATTCATAGTTGCTAGCTAAAAAATTATATTATAAGTTTAATGATTTTTATTGGTTCTATAGATTTCTCTTAATTTAGCATATTTCAAAAAAACACCATAAGCAGAGATTATTGATATTTGAAAGCCTTCGTATCCATCTAAAAAACCAGCTTTGTAAATATAATGATTTAAAAATTTATGAACAGGTTTTATAAAAAAATGCCAAAAATTTGGATTTATTCTAGCCTTATACAGTTCATTTGCAGAGATTTGAGTGAATTTATCTAATTGATTTAAATGATCGTGTAGACTGTAGTATGAATAGTGAAGTATATCAGCATTTATATGTTTAATATTTTTACTCTTAATGAGCTCGAGCCTGTCATGAGGATTTATACCACTCCACTGAGCTAGCTCCTTACGAACGAGTCTAAGTTTCTTATCTGGATACCAACCAGTGTGTTTTATCCATCTACCACAATAATATGTAAGCCTATTCATAGTATAGCCATCAGCAGTGGGATTGTTTTTTATTTCTTGTATTTTGTTTTTTAACTTATCTGATAAAGCTTCATCTGCATCTAATGATAATACCCAAGGATAATTAGCTTGCTGCAGAGCAAAATTTTTTTGTTGAATATACCCTTCAAATGTATGTTCTATCACTTTAGCTCCGTGAGCTATTGCTATTTCCTTAGTTTTATCTATTGAATGAGAATCTACCACTATTACCTCATCAGCTATTTGATAAACAGAATTTATGCAGCGAGCAATATTTTTTTCTTCATTATATGTTATAATAACTACAGAAAGTTTATTTATACTCATAAAAAATTATAAATGATAAAATTAATTTACAAATTTAATGAAATCGTAAAAATAGAGGGAATAAGATATTTTTATTAAAAAAAGTAGGATGTGAAGTAAATAAGGGGTAAATTTAACATTTTTATGTTATAGTTTAAATATTTTATTATTTAAATAAAATTTATTAATTTTGTTTAAAATTGTATAATTATGAAAGAATTACTTGAAAACATTGATAAATACTTGGCTCTACCCAAGGATCACAAGCGTGATTTTCTGGATGAGCTATATCAATATCTCGTCAATAGCAATGCTACAGCTGTAGATTATCAAAAAGTAAAAATTCAATCTACCGCAGCCATCTGTCCAGACTGCAAAAGCGAAAATGTCATAAAAGCGGGCAAAAGAAATGCTAGACAAGTTTATAAATGCAAAACTTGCGGTTATCAATTCCGTGAAACTGCTCGTACCTTTGTCTATCGCATGAGAAAATATCCATTAATGCTAGACTATATGAGATGTATGCTCGAGGGTAAAAGTCTGCGTGCATGTGCTGATGAGGTTGGCATTTGTCTGAAAACAAGCTTCGAATGGCGACACAAAATATTAGCTGCTATCAGAGCATTAGAAGGTGGTATAAGCTTTTCTGGTATTGTGGAAGCTGATGAGCTGCTAATGAACTACTCTGAAAAAGGTAGAAAATTCAAAAGCAAAGAAGAATATCGACGAGCTAAAAAGAAAAAACATCCAAAGGTAGCAGTATTAGTAGTTACTGACAGAGAAGGTAATTTACTTTTTAAACAAGTTGGAGAGAAAAAAGTAAAAAATGAACAATTAAGAGAAGAGCTAAAGAATAGATTATCAAAGAGCAATCTGATATGTGTAAAGCCCAAGAAAGAGTTCAGAAAAGCTGTTAAAAGTTTACAAAGTAAAAAAGTCATAGTAAACAAAAGACAAATTAAACGAGGGATATATAGTGTAAAGATAGTAGAAAGCAAAATAATTAATTTCAAGATGTGGTTGAGTAGATTTCACGGAGTGGCTACGAAGTACTTACAAAGCTACTTGATGTGGTTTGTGATAATGAGTAAGTACTTAAAAGAGTTGATAGATCCTGACATTGGCAGACTGCTGAACCTGTCATCGCACGATAGATGGGCGTGGGACAAGTATAGAGAGATATTAAGTCAAAGATATGAATAACATACTATAAAGTATAACAAAAATTTGTTATTTTCAAAACCTCTTAACGATAATTTTTTAAACTCTTAAAAAATTATCGTCTTATTACTTTCTAAATCAATTGTCTTTTAAATAAAACAACGCCGTGCTCCCTAATATAGCTGCATTCTTATTTATTAGTGCTGATGGCAATATTTTAACTTTGTCCTTAAATAACGACAATACATTATTATTGATGACTTCTGTTATAGTAGGTATCAGTATCGGATGAGCATTGGCTATTCCTCCAAACAAAAATATTGCTTCAGGATCTAGTATTAAAATGAGATTTGCTAAAGAACGCCCCAATACTTCACTAGTTGTTTTAAATGTTTCGATTGCTATTTCATCACCTCTTAATGCCAAATTATAGATTTCCTTAGTAGTCATATCATCTGGTACAGTTTCTCTAACATCAGAAGCACATTTCTCTTTATATGTTTGCAAAATTCCTCTAGATGATACATATGTTTCTAGACAACCTATTCTACCACAACTACATTTGCGATTACTCTCTGCTATTGTAGTATGTCCTAGTTCGCCAGCATAACCATTTTTACCATGTATAATATTTCCATTTGCGAAAATTCCACTTCCTAATCCTGTACCTATTGTTAACACTACAAAATCTTTCATCTCCTTTGCAGCACCAAAAAATTTTTCTCCTATTGCAGCAGCATTAGCATCATTTGTTAGTATCGCAGGTAATTGAAATATTTCACTGAAAATATGGACTATAGGAATATTTTCACCCCAATTCAAATTAGGTGCAAATTCAATGCAACCGCTATAAAAATTACCATTGGGAGCTCCTATACCTATCCCACTAGCTTTTATGTGCTGTTCATTACTCTTTTTGATATAATCATAATAAATGTCACTAGCAAGATCTTTCGGATTTTTGTATAATTTAGTATTAAAAGAACCTGAAAAAATTATTTCTCCTTTTTCGTTTACTAATCCATATTTTGTATTGGTTCCCCCAATATCTACACCAATGTAATAATTGTCCTTCATATATTTTTAATTTAATTGGTTAAAAAAAATTTTTTTATATCCCCAGATACAATATAATTTTAGATAAATCAATCCTATCATAGGAATAATAATTGAATGCATTTTTTATATATAAAAATCAAATAACATCATATCAATAAATATACATTTTTTATTAAATGTACAAATGTCCAATCCATTTATTACAAAAGTAAAAATATTTGGTAATATTACATAAATAATCCAGTAAGTATCACTGAATATATAACTATTATTCCTAATAAAATTGATAATTAAAAAAATTAAAAAGTTGTTACAACACAATCTATAATTCATAAAATGATATTTGTTATAAAATCATACCATTTCTACAAATTATTTTATTTTTGTAATTATTATTAAATATTTAAAAAAATAGTACTTTATGCCATGGGATGTTAATTCTTTTCGTAATCATTTCCCTTTTTATTCGTTAAATAATGATATTGTTTATTTAGATAATGCTGCAACTACACAAAAAAATATTGAGACTATAGATACTCTTAATTTTTTTTATTCTCATTTTAATGCAAATGTACATCGTGGAGCTCATTATTTATCTATTAAAGCTACAGAATTATTTGAGGATGCAAGAAATAAAATTCAAAATTTTATAAATGCAAAAAATAGTTATGAGATTATCTTTACCAAAGGTACTACTGAAGCTATTAATTTAGTCGCTTTTAGCTATATAGAACAATTTTGCAAGTCCGGTGACAATATCATTACCACACCTATTGAGCATCATAGTAATTTCGTCCCCTGGCAATTAGCTGCGAAAAGAAAAAATTTAGAATTGCGCGTTATACCGTTTAATGTTAATAATTATACTCTTGATCTCGCGGCTTTTAGAAAATTGGTTGATAATAATACAAAAATCATTGCTATCACTCAAGTAAGTAATGTGTTAGGAATAGCTACTAATATTAATGAAATTATTGACTTTGCGCATTCTAAAAATATTCCCGTCCTCATAGATGCTGCGCAATCTTTTCCTCATATGTCTATAGATGTTCAAAAATTAGATGCTGACTTTCTAGCACTATCTGCTCATAAATTCTACGGTCCTACTGGTATTGGCATTTTATTTGGTAATGAAAAATGGTTAAATGCTATGCCTCCGTATCAGAGTGGCGGCGAAATGATTGATCTTGTAACTATAGATAAGACTACTTTCAATGAATTACCATTTAAGTTTGAAGCTGGCACTCCAAACTTTGCTGATGCTATTGCCTGGGGATCTACTATTGATTTTATTAGTCAATTTGACAAAAACCAAATGTTTAATTATGAGGAAGAGCTTTGGAACTATGCATACGAAAAATTATCTTCTTTACCTTACATTAAAATTTTTGCTTGCCCAGAGCAAAAACATTATGGAGCTTTGTCTTTTGTTTTCAATGATATTCACCCCTATGATGCTGCGTCAGTTTTGGATGAATTAAAAATTGCTGTTAGAGTAGGTCATCACTGTGCTCAACCTTTAATGAATTTATTAGGTGTTACTGGTACTATCAGAGCTTCTTTTGCTCCTTATAATAACAAAGATGACATTGATAAATTAGTAGAAGGATTAAAGACAGTATATAAATTTTTTAACAAGAATTAGTTGGTTATGAATAATATCGAATTAAAGGCTAAACAAATAGAAGAAGAGTTTTCTATCTTTGATGACTGGATGGATAGATATAATATTTTAATCGATAAAGCTAGGAATTTAGAACCTTTAGATCCGAAATATAAAACTCCCCAATATTTAATAAATGATTGTCAATCTCAATTATGGTTATTTTGTGAGAATAAAGATGGTCGTTTGTTTTGTAAAGCTGATGGCGATGCTATTATTACAAAAGGTATGGCAGCTATTGTTCTAGAACTTGTCAATGGTGAACCATTGCAGGATATTATAAATTATAATTTTGAAGTCTTTGATAAAATCGGACTTCATTCTCATCTCTCTCCTACTCGTTCTAATGGATTACGTAGTTTAATTAAACAAGTAAAATTATATGCTGAGGCATATTTATTAAAAAATATTAGCAATGATAAACAAAGATAATGTAATTGAAATTCTAAAAACAGTTTTTGATCCAGAAATTCCTGTTAATATATGGGATCTCGGCATAGTCTATAATATCGAGATTACTGAAAATAATGATATAATTATTACGATGACTATGACAGCTCCTAATTGTCCCATCTCTGAGATGATTTTAAATGATGTCAAAGCTTCTCTTAGTAATTTAGAAGGTGTGAATGATATAAAAATCAATTTAACTTTTGATCCTCCTTGGTCTCCTAATATGATGTCTGAAGAAGCTAAACTACAACTAGGCTTGTTTTAGGTTTGTTCTGATTTTATTCATTCTATTGGCAACCACATGCTTTTTTATATTTAATCCAATCATTGTAGCTACCATTAAAGACATTCAAATCTATTTTAGTTTTTATTCCTTTTAGTCGTCCTCTATCTGTATATTGCCAAAATAAAAAATCTTTTGGCAACTGTGGCTCATCAATTCTATATGACGCTATCCACAAAGGCAAATGATCCAGATCATTACCGATTATTAAATCATAATATGTAGATACATTTGTATAAATCATTATTTCATGATCTTTTTCATTATTAATAGTCTGAATAAAAGTATTCAAATTTTTTATAGCAAGCTCTCTATCTGTATATTCCTCAATATCAATCACATATGGTAGTTTTACTTTCACATTATTAATAGAATTCAAAAAATTTTTAGCTTGTTCACTACCACTAATGTCAGCTATGAAATAATGATACGCTCCAAAGCAAACATTCCTTTTTATCAATTCTTTAGCATATTTTTCAAACATTTTATCTTGTAAGCTTATACCTTCAGACGCCTTTAAAAAGACAAATTCTATAGGTAAATCATTCCCATATAATAATGTATCCCAATTAATCTGGTCTCCTTGGTAATAGGATAGATCTATTCCATACACATTATAATTTTCTCTTTTGGGAAAATAATATTCAGATTTATTAATTATAAAATATATTATCAGCATTATAATCAGTGTAATGAGTAATAAAAATAGTAATTTCTTTTTTTCTTTCTTCATAATTTGTTATGAAATGCAATTTAGATAATGATTATTTTACGCAAAAAATGTTCCTTTATTATTTAGTTTTATATAAACTATTCAAAATTAAAATGTGTTATATGCTGAATCAATAGTAAAATAGCAGTGTTAGAAGCTGATTCTATAACTATTTCTCTATTACCATGAAAATTAAATTCATTATGAAAAATTTTTGTTGGTGTAGCTATGGCGAAATGTACTAATCCAACAGGTTTATCTTGAGTGCCACCAGTAGGTCCAGCTATACCACTTATAGCCACTGCATAATCTGTATTGAATAATTCTTTCCCATTTTCAGCCATATATTTTACAGTTTCTTTACTAACAGCACCCTTTTTAGCTATTATTTCTTCTGGTACATCTAATATTTCTTCCTTAATTTCATTAGAATAGCATACTAAGGTCCCTTTGTAATATTCAGAACTACCAGCATTAGAAACAATTTTACTTGCTACAGTGCCACCAGTACAACTCTCTAACGTACACAATGTTTTTTTAGAATTTACAAGTAATTTATGCAAATATACTTCTGGTTTATCTATATCATCATAAACAAAAAATTCTCTAAAAGTATATATTAAACTACTGATAAATTTTTTAAAACCTTCATTTTGTGAATAATCTTTCTTAGCAGTGAAAACTATTCTGAGATAACCATAAGAAGGAAGATAAGCAGCTGACAAGGTATCAAATTTTTCTAACATTGGTTCTATAAATGCAGCTATTTCACTTTCTCGAGTATTTCTAAAAGTATAAGCTACACGCCATAAATAAGCAGAATAATTATTAATAATCCATGGTAAGACAGACTGATCGAATATAGTTTGTGCTTCTTGTGGCACTCCAGGCAGACTAAATAATATTACATTATTTTTTTTGACTTTAATACCAGGCGCTGCTCCGACAGGATTAGGTAATAATTCAGCAGATTGTGGCGCCATTGCCATCCGTTCTCTCATTTGAGTATATTTTACTTCCTGGTTTTTATAAAAATTTTGTATAGTTCTCTTTACTTCATCATTTAATACGATTGGAACATTTAACCAATCAGCAATAGCTTCAATAGTTTTATCATCTGGAGTAGGTCCTAAGCCCCCCGTAGTGATTATCAAATTATGTGATTTTGATAATTTATCTAAAGCATTGACAATAACATTAATATCATCACCTACTGACAATATAGTTTTAGTCTGAAAGCCATTGATAAATAATTGATTAGCTATATATGAAACATTTTTATTATCTATAATACCTCTCAAAAGTTCATCCCCAATACTCAAAATTGCAATCTCCATACTAATTTTAATAATTTTATACAAAATTATTAAAACATTATGAGGTTATCAATTTAAACTATCTTCAAATAGTTCTATTGTAATAACAAAAACTATTTTAGTAATATAACTTCACCTATTACTATCTCTTTTTTATAGCCTTGTGAATCTTCAAATTTTATAATATAAGTATAAATACCTTGAGGGACAGGTTCTCCCTTATATGTACCATTCCACCCTTGATTTACGTCTGTAGTATAGAATAATTGTTTTCCCCATCTATCATAAATTCTCATTTCAAAAGTATTCGGATTTATGTTAGTTGCTGTAATATTAAATAATTCATTTAAATCGTTCCCATTAGGTGTAAATGCATTAGGAATATAAAAGGTATTAGCCCCTTCTTTAATAATTATATTGGCTCCCACTGTATCTATACATCCGTATTCATCTGCTACTGATAAAATAACATGGTATTCACCAGGATTTGTGTATGAATATGTAGGAGAATATTCTGTTGATATATTTCCATCACCAAAATCCCATTCATAAAAACTCGCACCAGTAGAATAGTTTTCAAAATATATTATTGGATCTTCAATAGTTGTGATTTGTGGTTTAGGTGCAAAATTTGCTTGAGGCATAGGGGCCTCTGTCAGCATTATAGAAATATATGAGCTACATCCATTCGCATCGGTAACTGTTAAATTATAATTTCCAGCAGAAATATTAATTAAATTTTCGCTATTTGCTCCATTAGACCATTGATAAACATATGGAGGAATACCACCAGTTACATTGGTTATTATATTCCCATCGGATTGTCCACAATGTGATTGGGTAGTGGTATAATTAATTGTTGGCAATGGATTTACTGTTACAGTTACTGTTGCTGTTCCTGTACATCCCGCTGTACTTGTACCAGTTACAGTGTAAGTAGTCGTTGCACTTGGTGTAACAGTTTTACTTGCTCCTGTCCCTAATCCACCAGACCAACTATATGTGCTTGCCCCACTTGCTGTTAATACTGAACTTGCTCCAGAGCATATCGCTGCTGGACTTGCTGATGCTGACACCGTTGGCAATGGATTTACTGTAACACTCACTGTCGCTGTGCCTGTACATCCTGCCGTACTTGTCCCTGTTACTGTGTATGTCGTTGTTGAACTTGGTGTAACTGTTATGCTGGCTGTATTGCCTCCTGTACTCCAACTATAATTATCTGTACCACTTGCTGTTAATACTGAGGTTTGTCCATTACATATAGCCGTTGGGCTTGCTGTTGCAGTTACCGTAGGCAATGGATTTACTGTTACACTTACTGTGGCTGTGCCTGTACATCCTGCTGTACTTGTCCCTGTTACTGTGTATGTAGTCGTTGAACTTGGTGTAACTGTTATGCTGGCTGTATTGCCTCCTGTACTCCAACTATAATTATCTGTACCACTTGCTGTTAATACTGAGGTTTGTCCATTGCATATCGCTGATGGACTTGATGTTGCTGTAACTGTTGGCAATGGATTTACCGTTACACTTACTGTTGCTGTGCCTGTACATCCTGCTGCACTTGTACCAGTTACTGTATATGTGGTTGTTAAATTTGGTGTAACTGTTATGCTGGCTGTATTGCCTCCTGTACTCCAACTATAATTATCTGTACCACTTGCTGTTAATACTGAGGTTTGTCCATTACATATCGTTGAAGGACTTGTTGTTGCTGTAACCGTCGGCTTGTCAAAAGTTATAACTACTTGATCAGTACAAGTGACGCCATATGTAGAAGTAACATTCCATGTAAGTGTATACACACCTGGAGCAGTAGCTGTAATAGAAGTAGTAGGTGAATTAACATTAGCAAAACTAATACCTGCAGTAGGTGACCAATGATATGAAGCATTATCTGGATTTATGACTGCTTCTAAATTTGTACTCAATCCGCAAACAGTCTTGTCTGGGCCTGCATTAGCATTGCACATATTACAAGCTGATGGTGCATTATATGTAATAGAAGCAGTACACGAAGGAGCATTTGTAAATTGAGCAGTTACAGTATGTGTAGTGCCATTAGAGTTTAATCCTGTCAAAGTGTAATTTATCGGACTATTAAAAGGGGGATTAAATGTTTGAGAAGCTCCACTATTATCAGTAACTATTAATTGTCCGGAAGTTGGTGGATCTGTAAAAGTAATGGTACCAGATACGGAATATAAATTAGTAGATGGATTACAAGCTGTGGGAGTAGCAGTAATATTCGACATATTACATATAACGATATTGCAGTTAGTACTACCTGCACCTGGTTGTCCTGCATTTGTTTGCTCAAAAATAATATTACATGATTGATTAGAATAGTTTGTAATTAATAATATATAGAATTGGCCTGTCTGTGCATTAGGTATATAACACCATTCCTCCGAAGAAGCGCTATAACTACAATCCACAGTATTACCAGATGGATATCCTCCACCAGCACCAGGAGCATGATGACTAGAACACCCCCCACTATTAGTTAAATATGTAGTTGGATACATACAAGGATCATCAATATTAGTAAAAGGTCCCCAGCAGATAAAATCTAAATCTTTTTGAGGACTACTATGAATATATATTTCTATATTGCCGGGTTGGTCAATAAGTAGATAATACCATACTGGATTAGGAGTGGAATACAAGCAACAATAATTTGGACCAGTTTCACCAGTTCCACTATTAACCCCAGCAGGAAAATTATAAGTAGTGCCAGTACAAAATGGATCAGCATTGATACATGTAGCACCACCACTACCACCTCCACCACTACCACCACTTGCACTCCAATTTAAAGTCATGCAAGTAGATTGATTTTGGCAGTTATATTTACTGACTAATAAAGTAACAACACCTGTAAAATTAGCTGTCCATGTGATAGAAGATTGTAAACCACAACCGTCATCATTATATGCTAAAACCGTTCCACTACCACAAGTATTACCTTGAAATAAAGTTAGCTGGGTATCAAAATCTGTATCACCACAAGTTTCCCATGTATAAGTAACTCCTGAAGTTACATTATATCGAGAATATTCTCCACCATATACGCATGTACTAACAGTTATAGTTTGTCCTGGACTAATTGATTGCGTAGAAGTTGGATAATTACTATTACAATTATAGCATTGAGAAAATAGTTTAATTTGAATAATCAAAATAAAAATCAACAAAGTAAAAATTTTTTTCATGTATAATATTTTAAGATTAATTTCAAAATTTTATAAACAATTTTTTTCTGTAAACAAATTTAATATATTTTTTTTAATTATCATTATTTTTTATATATTTTAGTTATATTACATATTAATTTAGTCAAATTAGATATTTATTAATATTAATTTTTAAAATCAAATTCAATGGTAAAATTAAATTTTTTCATTAAAGGGAATATCTACGATTTTATAATTAATTAAAAAATTTTAGTAATTTTATAAATAAATTTACAAATTATGAAAAAAACAATTTTAACAGTTTTATGTTGTATAATTTACATTATTATCTATTCGCAGGAATATAATAATGCTGAAGCAAATAAGATTATAAATGGTGCTGATCGCATTTATTATAATGATAATAAAACATTCCCTTCTTACATTAAATTTAATAGTAGTTTAGATAAAACTATTGATCAGCTCCTCTCTGAGTGGCAAAAAACTTTTAAAATAAATTTTAAATTATTAAATGTAGATAAAGATTTATTAGGATTTGAGCATTATATCTACCAAGAATATTATGATACTATACCTATTGAATGGGCTATTTTTAAATTGCATGTGAAAAATGGGAAAATTAATTCTTTTAGTGGAACCATTTGGACAAATATCCATCCTATTTCTAGCCCATCAATTAGTGGTGATATGGCAGTTAAAATTGCTCTAGATGTACATAAAGCAGATTTATATATGTGGCAGGATAGTGCTGAGGAGGCATATTTGAAAATTATTAATAAAGATCAAAATGCTACTTATACTCCTCAACCACATTTAGTGATTTATAAAACTAATGATCGAGAAAGCTTGGCATACAAGCTAACTATTTATTCTAAAAAACCCCTCGCTAAAAAAGATTATTATATAGATGCGAATACTGGAGAAATTATAGATATTATAAATAAAATACAAAATTCAGATGTGCAAGGGACAGCAGTAACAAAATATAGTGGCACTCAAACTATAACTACAGATTCTTACAATGGATATTATAGATTAAGGGAATCTGGCAGAGGTAATGGTATTTTTACTTATAATATGCAACTAGGCAGTAATTATTATAGTGCTGTAGATTTTACTGATGATGATAATTACTGGAATAATGTAAATGCGCAACAAGATGAAGTTGCTACTGATGCACACTGGGCTTCAGAGAAATATTATGATTATTTTTATAATACATTCAATAGAAACAGCATAGATAATAATGGTTTTGCTTTATATAATTATGTGCATGCAGACCTCATTGCATTTGGCTTATCTAATAATGTTAATGCCTTTTGGGATGGCGCTAGAATGACATATGGTGATGGTAATGCCACATATTCTCCTTTGACAACTGTTGACATTACTGCTCATGAAATCACACATGGCCTTACAGAATTTACAGCAGGATTAGTCTATGCTAATGAATCTGGTGCATTAAATGAAGCTTTTAGCGATATTTTTGCCACAGTTGTAGAGTTTTATGCTAAACCTACTGATGCTAATTGGACTATAGGTGAGGATATAGGTGCTGCTTTTAGATCACTTGCTAATCCTAATGCATATCAAAATCCTGACACTTATTACGGTGATTACTGGGATCCAAGTGAAGAAGTGCATAATAACGGTACGGTTTTTAGTCATTGGTTTTATATTTTAGTAAATGGAAAAACTGGAACTAATGATCTTGGTAATAACTATTCAGTTACTGGTATTGGAATAGACAAGGCAGCTAAGATAGCATATTATACTTTAGTAAACTATTTACCTCCTTCAGCTACTTATGCTGATGCTCGTTTTTTTACAATTTTGACAGCTACAGACTTATATGGTCCTTGTTCTGATGAGGTAGAGGCTGTTACTAATGCTATGTATGCTATTGGTGTAGGTGATCAATATCAGCCAGGTGTATCAGCTAATTTCTCAGCGTCTATTACCCAAGATTGTCAAGCTCCATTAACCGTACAATTTAGTAATTTATCTAATAATGCAGCTTCATATTATTGGGATTTTGGTGATGGTAGTACTAGCACTTTGCAAAATCCTTCTCACACTTATAACAGCTATGGCAATTATTCTGTTACACTTATAGCTGATGGCAATAGTTGTGGCATAGATACTTTAACTATGACAAATTACATTTCAATAGATCCTAATAACTTGTGTTATGTTCAAATGCCACTAGATGGTAGTGGTGGTATTGTTTCCAATTGTAATGGGATTTTGTATGATGGTGGTGGGCCTAATGGTAATTATGATGATATGTCGGATGCTATTATCACTATTAGCCCTACTGGTGCAACTTCAATTATGCTTTTTTTTAATTCTTTCGATATAGAACCTGGTAGTGGTTATAGTTGCGATTATGATTATTTAGAAATATTTGATGGACCTAGTACTAGTAGCCCTTCTCTTGGTAGATATTGCAATACTACGGGTGCTCCAGATACTATATTCTCTACTGGTAATTCATTGACTTTAAAATTACATTCTGATCAAGCTCTTAATTTAAGTGGTTTCGAAGCAGTGTGGATTTGTAATGCTACAAATGTGGCTCCATTATCAGCTTTTCAAATAGATTCAATAAATCCATGTAATGGCTTTGTTCAATTTATTGATAAGTCATTTCACAATCCTACTAGCTGGTTTTGGGACTTTGGTGATGGCAATACATCAAATCTACAATCACCTTACCATATTTACAATAATAATGGGGTTTATACAGTATCTTTAAGTACTAGCAACAGTTATGGTAGTCATAGTATTACAAAAACAAACATTGTTAATATCAATAGACCACAACCTCCTACGGTCATCGGAGATACAATTTGTCCAAATGAAACGGCTAATTTAAGTGCTTATGGCAATGGTGAAGTTTTATGGTACTATTCTACAGCAGACTTAACTTCGTTTAATAGTGGTCAGTCATTCATTACTCCTGCTTTACAGCAGACAACTACTTATTGGGTTCAGGATTATTTCCCATCAGCTTCTTACAATGTTGGTGATACTCGCAGTTCTAGTAATGGCGGTTATTTTACATATTCTAATCAGCATTATTTGATTTTTAACAGTTATACTAATTCTGTATTAGTTTCTGTTGAGGTAAATGCTCAGACAGCAGGCAATAGATATATAGAATTAACTGATTACCAAGGTAATACTATTGCTGATAAAACTGTAAATATCCCCAATGGCATCTCTCGTATTAACTTAGGATTTAATTTACCTATAGCTAATAATCTAAAACTATGGGGACCAGGTTCACCTAATCTATGGAGAAACAATAGTGGCAGTAATTATCCTTATCAAATTAATAATGTTTTATCTATCACTGGCAATTCGGCTTCAGATCCAGGATATTATTACTATTTTTATGATTGGGAAATCAAAATACCAGATTGCTCTAGTAGCAAAGTTCCTATTGTAGCCTTTGTAGATGATTGCCAAAATATAGAAGAGATATCACATCAAGTGATAAATATTTTTCCTAATCCTACTAGTGATAGAGTAAATATCAAATTAAATGACGATATGAGCTTAAAGGGATTATCATTATTCGACATCACTGGGAGAATAATCCCTACAAATATATTTCTAAATTCACAAAATAATTTTTATATAGATTTATCTAATTTAGCTGATGGTATTTATTATTTACAATTATTTATTAATGAAAGTAAATACATTAATAAAATTGTAGTACAGCATTAATTTGTATAACTCATGTGAAATAAATATATTTAAATAAAGTTTTGTAACTTTGGAAAAACTTAACATTTTACTATGATTAGGAATGAAGCATTAAATTTAGACAAAGAAAATTTAAGTGAAAAGGATCGAGAGTATGAGAGCTTGATAAGGCCAAAAAATTTTGGTGAATTTTTTGGGCAACCGCAGATAGTAGAAAACTTACGAATTTTTGTGAAAGCTGCTAAAGCTCGTCATGAGGCTTTAGATCATGTTTTGCTACATGGACCACCGGGTTTAGGAAAAACTACTCTTTCATATATTATCGCAAATGAATTAGGTGTAGATATTAAAGTGACTTCTGGACCAGTGCTAGAGAAGCCTGGAGATTTAGCTGGTTTGTTAACTTCTATGAAACCATTTGATGTATTATTTATAGATGAGATACATCGCCTCAGCTCAGTAGTAGAGGAATATTTGTACTCTGCTATGGAGGATTATAAAATAGACATTCTCATAGAGTCTGGCCCCAATGCTAAATCTATTCAAATTAAATTAAATCCATTTACTCTCATTGGTGCTACTACTAGGTCTGGATTATTGACATCTCCTTTGAGGTCTAGATTTGGTATAAGTTCTAGATTAGATTACTACACTACTGATGTTTTACTACAAATAGTACTCAGGTCTGCCAAAATATTAAATGTAGAGATAGACATGAATGCAGCAGAGGAAATTGCTCGCCGTAGTAGAGGAACTCCCCGTATAGCAAATTTATTATTGCGTAGAGTAAGAGATTTTGCACAGATAAAAGGCTCTGGAGTTATAGAAAAGCAAATCACTCTTTATGCTCTCAATGCTCTTAATATCGATTCTCATGGGCTAGATGAAATGGATATTAAAATTTTATCAACTATTATTGAAAAATTTAATGGCGGTCCTGTCGGTTTAAATACCATTGCTACTGCTGTGAGTGAAGATCCTGGTACTATTGAGGAAGTTTATGAGCCTTTTCTAATACAGCAGGGTTATCTAAAGCGTACTCCACGTGGCCGTGAAGCTACAAAATTAGCTTATGAACATTTAAACATTAAAAATAAAGGAAATGATGATACTATGTCATTATTTTGATAATTTTATTAATTTATAAATAATCATTTTTATGAAAATACTAGTTACTGGCAGTGCTGGATTTATTGGATTTCATTTGACAAAAAAATTATTAGAAAGAGGCGATAATGTGGTAGGAATAGATAACATTAATAACTATTATGATGTGAATTTAAAATATGCTCGATTAGCTGAAACGGGCATTGATAAAGATGCAGTGAGTTGGAACAAACGTATTACTAGTACTAAATATCCTAATTATAATTTTATAAGAATGAATTTGGAAGACAAAGAAGCTATCCAAAATCTTGTACTTAACGAACAATTTGACAACATTTGCCATTTAGCAGCTCAGGCTGGTGTGAGATACAGTTTAGAAAATCCCTATGCTTATATAGACAGCAATATTGTTGGGTTTTTAAATATTCTAGAGGCTGCTCGCGATAGTAATATTAAACATTTAGTATATGCAAGCTCATCTAGTGTATATGGTGGCAATACCAAAATGCCTCTAAGCACAGCAGACAGTGTAGATCATCCTATTAGTTTATATGCTGCTACTAAAAAAAGCAATGAATTAATGGCACACGTTTATAGTCATTTATTTAATATACCTACTACAGGATTGAGATTTTTCACTGTTTATGGGCCGTGGGGACGACCAGATATGGCATTATTTTTATTTACAAAATCTATATTAGAGAATAAGCTTATCCAAGTATTTAATTATGGCAATATGACTAGAGATTTTACATTTATCGATGATATTATTAAAGGAGTAGTTAAAGTCATAGATAAACCAGCTAAACCCACTATGGATGCTAATCCAGATCCATCAAGTAGTAATATTGCTCCATATAAGGTATATAATATTGGCAATTCTAGTCCAGTAAAGTTATTAGACTATATAGAAGCTATAGAAAATGAATTAGGCAAAAAAGCCATTAAGGAATTTCTACCTATGCAACCAGGGGATGTAACATACACTGAAGCAGATGTTTCTGATTTAGTGAGAGATTTTGGTTATAAACCTACAACTAAAGTACAGGATGGCATTAAAGAATTTATTAAATGGTACAAAAATTTTTATAATATAGACTGATAAAAATTTAAATTAAGCATTTAATTAATAAATTATTACTCTGATAGATTCACAATGAATAAATATATTTTTAAGATAGTAATTTGATTTATAATCAAAAAATCTTAAATTTTTTTATAAAACTATATTTTATTATTTTTGAAAAAAAATTATGAATGATAAGGTAAACGTAGATTTATCATTAGCAAAAGAATTATTACAAGAAAAAGATATTAAACAATTATTGCCATATCTTTCTCATGCTCAAAAAAATATTATAGAGCGTTCTGGATTAGGAAATGAGTTTTTAGGATGGGTAGATTTACCAGAAAGGATGCTTGATGATAAAAAATTTTTTAGTGAGTTAGAAGAAATAAAAAATGAAATTAAAAATAATAATGTTGACACACTGGTAATGATAGGAATAGGTGGTTCATATATGGGTACTAGAGCAATAATAGAAGCTTTACGCTATTATTTGCCATATGAATCATTACCTATCGTATATTTAGGTCATCATTTAGAAGCTGCATATATAGAGAAACAGTTGAAAATTTTAGAAAATTCTAATTATTATACAATTGTAATTTCTAAAAGTGGCACTACTACTGAACCAGCAATAGCTTTTAGGTTGATTAGAGAGCAAATGAAAAATAAATATGGTGAGCAGTATAGTAAAAGAGTTATTACTATTACTGATGAGAAAAAAGGTGCTTTACGAAAATTATCTGTTGAGGAAGGTTATCGTAGTTTTATAGTGCCAGATAATGTCGGAGGTAGATATTCTGTATTATCTCCGGTGGGCTTGGTACCTTTATATTTAGCTGGTATAGATATTAATGAATTGCTTAGCGGAGCTGATAGTCAAAGATCAGATATTTTTATAGATGATTGGTCCGAAAATGCAGCTTTTCAGTATGTAACTACTAGACATTTAGCCTATCAAAAAGGGAAACCTATTGAGATGCTTACTTCATTTTATCCATCTTTATTTTATTTAGCTGAATGGTGGAAACAGTTATATGGCGAGAGTGAAGGTAAAAATAATTTAGGTATTTTGCCTGTTTCTGCTATGTTTACTACTGATTTGCACTCTTTAGGGCAATATATTCAAGATGGGTTAAGAGTATTTTTTGAAACTATAATTTCTTTAGAAAATCAATTTAATACTCTTACAATTCCCAGTTCGAGAGATGTAGACGATGGTATGGAATTTGTAGCTAATAAACGAATAAGTGAAATCAATCAAATAGCTGAGAGTGCTACTGCTATTGCTCATCATGATGGTGGTGTGCCTGTTATTAAAATTTCTATACCGTATATGTCGGCTTATTATTTAGGTAAATTACTATATTTCTTTGAATATGCTTGTGCTCTGAGTGGATATTGCTTTGGCATAAACCCTTTTGATCAACCTGGCGTAGAAGCTTATAAAAATAATATGTATGCATTATTAGGTAAACCAGGCTACGAAGAGCTTGCTATGCAATTAAAAGAAAAAATAAATAATCTTTAATCTTTTTTGATGAAAATTCCCTTAGTATATTTTTTTTTATTATCTCTAATAATTATTAGCTGTGCTACTGTAGAAATGCCAAGTGGTGGACCTATTGACAAAACTCCTCCTCAGCTCATTTCTGCGACCCCAACAGATTCTACGATAAATTTTAATAGTACAGAAATTATTTTTGTTTTTGATGAATTTATTAAATCAGTTACTAAAAATAAAGTAGTTGTCAATCCTTACTTACCTAGTAATATGTATGATATTTCTACTCAAGGCAAAAAAGTTATTTTATCTTTTAATGACAGTCTGAGGGATAATACTACTTATACTATTACTTTTAATCAAGCCATTATTGATATTACTGAGGGAAATATTTTAAATAGATTAACATATACCTTCTCTACAGGTGCTAGCATAGATAGCTGCTTTATTAGTGGCAAAGCTATAATATCAGAATTAGATTTACCGATGAGCAAAGGTATTGTTATTTTAACTGATTTGTCAGATTTTAATTGGGATACTATGCCTACATACATAGATTACATCAATGATGGAAATTTTTTATTTTCTAATCTGCCTCCAAATGATTGGTATATGTATGCTTTGGAGGATCTGAATAATAATATGATGTATGAAATTAATAAAGAACATGTTGGTTTTTATAGCAATAAAATTGAGTTATCTAAAAATTGTAAACAAGAAAATTTAGATATTTTAACTTTTTTAGAATTTCCTAGGGAAAAACGTGTAGTTAGTGCACCTAGATTAAATCTAAATAATAGCATTGTGATTTTTAATCAACCACTGGATAATCCTCAGATTTCTATTAATCCAAATTCCTCAAATATTTATACCTATTGGAGTGCAAATAATGATACTTTATTTATTTATAATCCTATAACTGAATGGGATACTACTAAAATTAAAATAGTAGATAACGGACTAGATACTACTCTGAATATATTCACTGGTTTGCTTAATACTAAAAAAATTCCTCAAGATACTATTTTACAGTTAAAATTATTGAGCTATGATGGACAATTATTACCATCAGATTCATTCATTATTAGAGGATCTTTACCATTTAAATGGATAAATAAAGATTCTGTCTTTTTAATTAAAAATGAAATAGATACTATCAGATTGTCTTTATCTGATGATTATGCACTACATCATAACATAATGAATAAAATTTCGGATGGAGATTATGAATTAATAATAAAAGATAAAACAGCAGAATCTATCGCTAATACTTACAACAAAGAAGATAAAATTAGATTTTCTAAATTATCTAATAATGAAATTTCTAATTTAACTATTAATTTTACTAATCCATTAGCCTGGAATGGAATAATCGAAATAAATGGTAATTTACTTAAAAAGAGTGTTAATATTTCACAAGGTAGTACTATTTGTATCATTCATGAATTATTATCAGATAAATATGAACTATTTCTGGTAACAGATAAAAATGAAAATGGTAAATATGATACGGGCAATTTTATTCAACGCCAATTACCTGAAAGAGTATTTAGATATCCACAGCAAATAGAGATAATGAAAAAATGGGATCAAAGTATTAATTGGGATGTACCAAACATTGATTGAATGTAGGAAAATAATCAAACAAAATTTTTAAAAAATAAATTAGAGAATAAAAAGGTTCTATAACGTTTATTTTGGTGTGGATAAATTATTTTACCACAAAGAACGCAAAGTTATTACACAAAGTTCACAAAGTGTAGATTATTAACCCTGACCTTTAGGTCAGGGTATGACATAAAAAAGAATATGGGCTTTAGCCCTGAAAAACAAAATTCCAAAATCCTTTAATACCAAAAATCATGGTTCAGACAATTCACCCCGTGAGATATAAAATAAAAGATACATTCAAAGTATAATAGTAGTTATTTTACGGGGTAAATTTCTAACATTCTCTGTGTTCTTTGTGCCTTCTTTGTAAACTCTGTGGTTAATCTTTAAGTGTAAAATAATAAATAAAATTCATTTTTATAAAATTACTCTTTTTTAATCATTACCCACAATAAACGTTATAGAACCAACTATTTCATTTTTTTTATTCTACTCGAATTATAAATAACAGTTATAGAGCTTAACAACATAGCTGCCTCTGCGATTATTGGGTGGAGGAGAGACATCATAGCCATAGGTACTGCTATTATGTTATATATAAATGCCCAGAAAAGGTTTTGTTTTATTTTTTTAAAAGTTAATTTGGATAAATTAATAGCATCTAATATTTTTGATATATCACCTTTTGAGATTATAATATCAGCACTCTCGATAGTGAGGTCTGAGCCTGTGCCAATAGCAACACCTATTTCAGCTGCTTTCAGGGCTGCTGCATCATTTATCCCATCGCCTACCATCATTACTTTTTTACCTTCTATTTGATATTTTCTAATAATATCTACTTTTTTTTCGGGTGATACGCCTGCCCACACTTCGTCTATTGAGATTTTATTTGCAATATTATGAGCTGTTATCTCATTGTCTCCAGTAACCATAGCGGTTATCAACCCTAATTCTTTAATTTTTGCAATAGTATTAGCTGCATTAGACTTCAAAATATCACTTATTCTGATGTAACCTATTATTTCATTATTTTTTGTAACTTCTAACACCGTTTCTCCATTTTCAAGGAAATTTAAATAATTTTCTGGATAAATTGGTTTACCTATATTAAAAATATCATTATTAAATTTTCCTTTAATGCCCTGTCCGCTAATTTCTTCTATATCTGTTATTGTTATTTTTTTGAATTTAGCTTTGTCAATAACATAATTAACAATTGCTTTTGCTAAGGGATGTATCGAATTTTCTTCTATATTAGCTATAACATTTAGAACCTCATCATCTAAATTATGATCTACAACCGTTAATTGACCTGTTGTGATAGTACCAGTTTTATCAAATAAAATCACATTAATATCTTTAGCCATTTGGATAGCTTCGCCATTTTTAATTATTAGGCCTTTTTTAGCAGCTACACCACTAGATGTTACTAGAGCCATAGGAGTTGCTAATCCTAGAGCACATGGACAGGCGATTACTAAAGTAGCTACTAAAGAAAAAATAGCTGTAGACAAAGCTCCTGCATCTGTAATGATCCATGGAAAAATATTTGCTGCTTTATGTAAAAATGGTAAATATAGTTCATAATTAAAAAACCAAAAAACAAAGCTTAATAAGGCTAATATTAAAACTATGGGAACGAAATATCTTGTTATTTTATCTGCCAGAGCTTGTATGGGCATTTTAGATGATTGAGCTTCTTCTACTAATTTTATCATTTGATTGATAAAAGTTTCTTCCCCTACTTTTTCTACTTTTACATTTATAATACCATTCTCCACAATAGTGCCGCTTATCACATTGTCATTAACTGTTTTGTAAACTGGTAGTGGTTCTCCTGTAACCATTGATTCATTTATAGAAGCTTTACCTTCAATTATTTTACCATCCAAAGGTATTTTTTCGCCTTGACGAATAATGATGATTTCGCCTAATTTAACAGCATCAATGGGTGTTTCTATAATTGTTTCGTTATTCAATACATTTGCTGTATTTGCTTTTAATGAGATCAAAAGTCTAATCTCTTTAGCAGCATTACTTTTCATCCTAGACTCTATGTATCTACCTATGAGATTGAGTGTAATAATCATAGCTGCAACTGTACCAAATGAAAGTACATCTAATCCCAAAATTGCTAAAATATTTGTTAACCACGCAGAGATAGCTCCTATTGATAATAATGTATCCATATTAGTGTGAGAATGTATCAGAGCAACCCAAGCATTTCTGAGCATTTTTCTACCAGTGATAAATATCACTGCTGTGCTAGCTATTAGCTCTATAACGATGAAATAAGGTATATGGATTCCACTCATATGAATAATCATCAGTAACATCAATGGAATAGTAATATAGAGCGATAAATTCATATTTCGCTTTGCTTCTTGGAATTGTTTTTCTATTAAATCTTCTGTGGGAGCATCCGTAGTGGCTTTATAACCTGCTTTTTCGATAGCTTTTTTTATATCTTCAAAACTAATATTATCATTAGCTATTACAAATGCTTTTTGAGTAGCCAGATTTACAGATACATATTTGACTCCATCTAATTTTTTAACTGCATTTTCTACATTTTTTACACACATCGCACACACCATACCCTGCACACTAAATGAAAATTTCTTTTCCATGATTATAGCATTTATTAATACAAAAATAATATTAATGTATGAAGTTTTATTAAAAGATGATTAATATTAATCAAAACATTTTAGTACTTGTGATTATTTCACGGAATTGATAACCGCAGGTTTTGCATTTATAAACTTGTCTGCCATTTCTTTTGCCAGCTTTTATATGGCCATCTACCAGAAATTAATAAAGCAGATCTTAGAAATCACGTTTGTGATTCTTGAACAGAGCTAAGTATTTATCGATATTTTCTTTTTTATAAGTTGGTATTCAGTAAGTTAATTCCTGCATTCAAGAGCATTTTGGAAAATTCTATACCGTCAATCAGTTGAATTTCATTTTCTGCGGCGATTTTCTTTGCTTCGTCATTGAAGGTGTCAGCTGAAGTTATGACCCAAGCAATTTTATTATATCCATCATCAATGCTTTCTCTGTTAGTCTTATAGTCTAAAATTTGATTTATTGCCCATTCGTTGTCTTTGTCTTTGTGAAATTTTGCTTGAATGTAGATTATCAACTTTAAATTCTCAAAAACAGCCACAATATCGGCATCTCCTTCTTTGCCTCTCTCATTTTTGGCTGGAATGGTAACTTCGTTTGCCCCAATTGTCTTGAAATATGTCATTACTAACTTTTCAAATTTATCGGGGTTCAATTCAGTCTTAATAGTATCTAAAATAATGTTAATCGTTTTTTCAACGATTATCGAATGAAGGTGAATTGGTCTATTCTCTTGGAAGTTTGCGATACTTTGCTCAATACTTTCTACCAAGTCATTAATCAAGCAGTTAGTCTGGCGGATTTTCATTCTTGATGTCAGATTGGCATCAGCAAACTTTGCTCTGGATATATCCTTGTGAAGAATTTTCACCTTTCTGGCAAATCCCAAGTCATAGCGCTTACCATTTTCTGAAATAAGGTGGATTCCATCAGAAAGTACTTTTTTATTTCCCCATGTTTTGAGGTCATCAGAATAGGTCTCGTTAATCAATAAGGGTTTTTCGTCTATGATTTCACAAACCCAAAAAGTACCCCAACTTGGTACGATGACAATATCTCCCTTATTGAATTTCAAAAATCTCCAAAGGTTATGTCTTGTACGTGGAACTATACCCCACATTTCTTGAAATTGTCGGTAGAAATAGTTCTGATCATTTTCGAGTACTTTATCAATAAACTCTTTCTTTGTAAAATCTGAGAACCCAATTGTCAGAAATCCTCTTTCAAGTAAAGGATATGATAGTTCTGCTAAATATGAAATTCTATGAAGCCAATAATTCATAATATAAATATTTAAAGTGCTTACTCTATTCGGTTTTCAGCATACCCGCGTCAAGTTTCGCAACATTGTTTATGAAAACTTGGACTTTTATTTTGTTGCAAATATAAAACTTTATTTTAAACTGCAATGGATTTTCTTTAAAAATTTTCGGTCCTATAATGTTTTTTGTAGGTAAATTATTTTACCACAAAAAACACTAAGATATTACACAAAGTTCACATAGTTACATTTATAAACTTGTCTACCATTTCTTTTGCTAGCTTTTATATGGCCATCTACCATAAATTAATAAAGCAGATCTTGGAAATCACGTTATGATCTTTAGGCAGAGCCAGGTATTCATCGGTGTTTGCAAATAAATGTTAATTATTCCTTTACCACTATATTAAAATTCCTCCTCCTATCACCTATTCTTTCTCAATAAATTAATTTATCTTTTTGATACTTACTAAATTTATAAAAATAAAATATTATACTCAATTAAAATTTTTAGTAACAAATTAAATTTTACCTCGTAAAATATCATTTAATTGAGTTTTAACATCTGTAGACTCTTTTCTTTCACCTATTATTAATGCACAAGGTAAATTATAAATACCAGCTGGAAATTGCTTTGAGTAGGTACCAGAGATAACTATACTACGAGGTGGCACATAACCTTTATATTCTATTGGTTCTGATTTTGTAACGTCAATAATATGTGTAGAAGCAGTGATAATAGTTCCTGCAGCTATTACTGCACCTTCGCATATTCTAGCACCTTCTACTATTATAGATCGCGATCCTATAAAGCAATTATCTTCAATTATTACTGGATTGGCTTGAATGGGCTCTAAAACACCTCCAATGCCTACTCCACCACTTAAATGTACATTTTTTCCTATTTGAGCACATGAACCGACTGTCACCCATGTATCTATCATAGTTCCGCTATCTACATATGCACCAATATTAACATAACCTGGCATAAGAACAACGCCAGGTGCGAGATAACTCCCATATCTAGCTATGCCAGTAGGTACTACTCTCACATTTAAATTATCATACCCAGTTTTCAAAGGTATTTTATCATTAAATTCCAATGGACCTATTTCAATTTTTTCAGTTTTAGTAATTGCAAAGTATAATAAAATAGCTTTTTTCACCCATTCATTTACGATCCATTTATCACCTTTTGGCTCTGCCACACGTATTTCTCCATTATTTAATTGCTCGACAACACTAAATATCAATTTTTTAATGTTTTTATCTTCTAGAAGTTCTCTATTTTCAAATGCTTTAGAAATTATATCTTTCATTTTATTAATATTTATCGCAAAGTAAATCATTTTTCATAGAATACAAAAAATTAATTTATATAATAATTATATATGTTTAGCTTATATTATCTCTATTTAATACTTATTTTTATAATATTTATAAAATATTTTAATAAAAAATGTCTATATATTTGCATATTAAAAAAAATAGTTAATTTTGCACTAATAAAATTCAACCCCTAAAACAAAAATATGAATAAGGAAGAATTAATTTCAGCAATGGCAAAAGAAAGCGGCTTAACAAAAGCTGAAGCCAGAAAAGCATTAGATGCTTTCATGAGTTCTGTTAAAAAAACAGTAGCTAAAAATGACAAAGTTACCTTAGTAGGTTTTGGTAGCTTTGAGGTTGTACAAAGAAAAGCACGTGAAGGTAGAGATCCTAGAACTGGAAAGCCAATTAAAATTCCTGCAAAAAAAGTTGTGAAATTTAAAGCTGGTTCTACTCTCAGCAGTGCTGTTCAAAAGTAGAATATTCCTAATTAACAAAAATAAAAAAGCTCGCCAAATGGCGAGCTTTTTTATTAAGTATATTCCTTTATATTAAAAATCTATTGCTACATTATCTAATCTCCAAAGGGTAGATGTAGAAGATCCTATGCCACTTGAAGTATAATGGAATGCTAAACGTACTTTTTTTCCTGTAAAATCAGAAATATCTACTGTACCACTTGAGGTCCATACTCTGCTATTAGCTGCTGGCATATTGCACCTATCAGTAATGTTTGTAGCAAATGATGAGGGATCACCATCAGAATAATTCTCTAAAATGTATATTTTCATAGGTTGTGGAGTTCCATTGTCAGTATATTGTGTCCATAATTCGAATTTTATTGAAGCTGCTGTAGCACTTGTTAGATTAAATTCAGGAGAAATAAGCCAATCATCCGAAGCTCCATCTGCACCATATCCATTAATTTCCATACATCCACCTGGATTACCATTAGAGCTATTATAAGTCCAGTTTTTATTACTAGCAGCACTATATGTCAGCCAAGTATTATTAATTAAAGGATTAGAAGAGAATGTCTCTAAAAATGGTAAACTAGCATTTTCATCCCAATTTACTAAATCGTTTAAATCGCGAATATACAATTGATAAGTGCCATTATAGATAGATAATATACCTCTTATGCTTCCCTCACCAGCAGGTAATGATTCTGAAGCGAAATTAGCATAATTAGATGTTCTCAATATTAGTGTGTGTCCCTGTCTATCTAATATTGTTCTATTAGTAATAGCATCTGATTCAGCAAATTTAGAACCTACTTCTGCAAAGTGTACAGAATCTATCTGAATAAGCATACTCAAATAGCTAGAACTTAATCCTGGGATTGTCGTATTAATAGGTGCAGGAGGAGTGCCAGGGAGACTATCTCTGAAAATATGCTGATCTACTATAGCATCAGGTATCCTACCTATAGCTCCTTGATATTTATAACCTATTTGTACTAATCCACCATAATTACCTAGAAACAGGCCTTGACATTTAATATATACTCTTTGTCCAACCTTATATTGAGTATATAAATCATATCTATCTACCCTCACCTCTATTCCACCTGTATTATCTTGTATTTCTAATTGTTTATAGAAATTACCTGATTCATCATTTGCCACTACTATACCAGTAATGATGATATTTGTATCTATACTATCTAATCCTACTCCGCTATACATAGCTTTAAGATCAGCAATAGTGGTATTAGCAGCAAAATCTACATGCGGTATATCTATTGGTGGTACATCAAAATCGTCGTCCACACATCCTGCGAATAATAAAACCATACTCGCAATTACAATAAAATTTTTTATAAGTTTCATATATTTTTATTTTTTATTGATTAAAAACTAAGTTTTATTAATAACATATATGTCCTGCCATAAGCATACATATATTTAGGTGGGAATTTATCAATATTTTTGGTATCAAAATCGAAGCGAGATTGCTCAAAAGCAAAGAGTGCCAATTTTTGATTATCAAGGATATTATTTAAAAAGAAATTAACACCTAAACGATATTTATGTTTTATCATCCAAGATTTACTAACAGAAAAATCTAAAGTGAATCCACTTGATAGCTCTTGCTGTGCAATAATATCATTTATCAATGGATCATCGGGACCTAAATTATTAAGAGCAAATTGTGTACGTCGTTCAGGATTAAAATCCATATACATTTCATCGAAATAGTTAAATACAAGTGTAAACCACCAGTAATTAGGTTTATAATTTATTGCAACACTAGCAGCTCTCTGAGGTACATTAGGAATATAGAAATTTTTACTATATACTGTATAGCTAGTATCTGGACGAGAGAGATTATCGAAGCTAACGTTTGCTTTGAATCTACTAATGTATCTGTAATTACCTAAATTGCCAGCAGCAGAAATAGATAAATCAGGTAAGATATTAGCTTCTAATCCCAATTCTAATCCTTGATACAATTCATCCATATTAGATAAAGACATGTAAACGTATGTCTGGTATTCATCATGATAAAAACCTCGCATATCCATATGATCTAATATGTAGGTTTGATAAGCAGTGATGCGACCTCGTAAAAATTTAAAATTAAAATGATATCCTATATCACCAGATAATACTTTTTGTGCTGTAATATCATTATTGATTCTATTACTATTATAAGGAGAAAGAAAAATATCTAGACTAGATTGCGGTTTTGTAAATCCAGCAATATTAGCTTTTATATAATGTTTACCTGAAATTTTTAAGGTAGCTCCAGTTTTTAAACCACCTACAAGGTCATTAACTTGCTCAGATTTTCCTTTACTATTGTCAGGAAATCTACCACTTCTGTATAAACCATTCCTATATTTATTGCTAAAACCTATTTTGCCAGCTACGAAATAATCTACTCTTGGTAAAGTTTGCTTATATTGTGTCCATAAGTTTACTTCATTAGTATTTAGTTTATAATTATAACCAAAAACATCTCCTACATGTAGTTGTCTATTAGGATCATCTAAATTATTATAAAGCATCTCTGGCTTATCTGGGAAATCTCTTTCTGCATATTGATCGATATCTAAATAATAATTAGCACCTAATAAATCGTTAATTTTTTTATAATTATGAGTTTCGTAATGATAGGCTTGTAAACCGCCATAAATAATGCTAGATGGATTAAAAGTATATTTGATATTGCTAGCATAATAGAAATAGGTAGGATCATTATGTACCTCTTCTACAATATATCTAGCAGATTTCCCATCTAAATTAGCTAGATAATTAATTTGATAAAGTTTATCCCAATTAATTTGGCTAACAGTAACATCATTTTGCCATCTTTGTGTAACTATTTCTGCAATAAATGGATCTGTTTGATAGCTCGGTAAATATCTATAATAGTCTGGTCTAGGATCAGGAGCATTATACCAATTTAGTCTAGTAGTACCATAAATACCTGTTGTGAAACCAAAAGCATTTGTCCAAGTTAGCTTATCATTAAATTTATACTCATCATTTAGTATTAAATATGGTTTAAAAGTAGTCCTAACTCTAGCATTACGTTTTTCGCCATTTTGTACACCCCAGTTAGGGTTATAGTAAGGGTCATCGACTAATTCTTGTGCTTCTTTAACAGTAGGAGAAGCCAAAGCTCTTTTTTGTGGACTGGCAAAGATAGTAGCAGACAAGCTATGACGTTCTGAAAAACGTTTTTCTGCTGAAAAGAAAAAAGCATCTGCTTGTAGCCAGGTGCCAGGCATATAAGTATCATAAGCATATCTATGAGAATAAGCAGCCGCAAAGCCCCACCCATTTTGCATAATGCCACTATTATATGTATACATTAATCTATGTTCCCATGATTTATTACTAATACCGTAGCTGATCTGATGTCCGAGCCTGATGCGAGATGGAGTAGCTAAAATATTAGATACGCCCATAATATCGCCGAAGCTCATATATAATGGCTCTAATCCATAGGAATCGTCAGAATATCTAGTAGCATCATTTAATCCACTAATGTCAGAATAATTAACTCTATCTAGCTCTGGATTATATAGCAGCACTTGATTAATATATGATTCATAACCACCACGTTCTATGCCACGAGGTGAAAATGAACCTGCACTTAAATTGTAAGAAGCTAAGTTAAGATATGGATCTCGAGAACTAAGAAGCAATGGACTTAATGAAATGCCCCTATCAAGATCATCATTTACTATCTCTAACTCTAGCTCTCGAGCTAAATCTTGTTGAACAGTTTGAGATAAACCCCTTGTGAGCAAAATTACAATAGTTGTATCTTTCACAGACATTAGATCGATAATGTCATTATAAGGCTGATAACCTGTAGCATTCACATAAAGACCATAAATACCAGGTAAAATTTTAAATGAAGCAATGCCCTCTTCATTAGTTGTTGATTTAAATTCACCAATTGATACTTCAGCAGTAGCAATATTATTGTGATTTTGTGAATCTTCTACTTTTATATTTACAACAGAATAATCCTGTGCAAATGCAAAACTAATCACATTGAATAAAAAAAGATATACCAAAACCTTTTTCATAAAACTGAATTAATTATGCAAAAATAAATAAAATTTTAAAACAAACACACAAAATATTAATTTTTAATAATATTTATTCTAACATCCACTGCTATTATATTAGAGCCATTGCCCAATAAAGGATTTATATCCATTTCAGCAATTTCAGGAGCTATAGTCATTAGAGCACTTACACGTTGTATAATATTTGCAAAGACATTCTCATCTACCCCTTTACTACCTCTAACACCTTTTATTAGTTTGTAACCTTTCAAATTATGTATCATTGTCAAAGCTTCATCAAATGTAATGGGTGATAGAGCAGTTTGAATATCTTTAAGAACTTCTACAAATATACCACCTAACCCAGCAGTGACTATATGTCCGAAATCACCTTCTTTTTTGCCACCAATAAATAATTCTAATCCACTAAGCATGGGTTGTAAAAGCACACCCTTAGCATCTTGGATTTTCATTAATCTTTCAAATTCACTCAATAGCTGCTCTCTAGTTTCTACATTTAAAACGACACCACCTACATCTGTCTTATGTATGGGACCTACCACTTTCATTACTAAAGGATAAGAGATTTCTCTCAAAGCATTATCTATTTCTTGAATATTACTTACAACGATTTCTTTAGCTCTAGGGATACCTGCTGCATCCAAGAGTTGAGACACCATAGCAGGAGGTAAAAATCCATCATTGCTATTATTAATAATATTACGAATAGTATCTTTATCAACTTCAGGTAAAGCAATGTTTAACTGTGGTTTAGGTGTATTAAAAACAGAAATTAAACCTCTAGCAAAAAGTACTTCATCAGGAAAACGAACATGTCCTTTCGAAATAAAATCTTTCACTTCTTCACCAACTTCTATTTCGCACGGTAGAATAGGATAAATAGGCTTTTGACAAGTTAACATTTTTTCGTGTAAAACATTATAGACGTCGAAAATAGGGAATAACCCTGGACTACCGAATATTACAACCATACCATCAATATCATCAAATTCATTTTCACAATAATCTAATATAATACCTAATTGTTCAGCTGTACCAGTAGCTAAAAAGTCAATAGGATTATTTACAGATGAACCTGGGAAAAGGTATGAAAGGAGCTCTTTAGCTTTTTCTCCTTTGAGAGCAGGTATTTCTAAATCGCTATGAGATAAGGCATCTGTCAGCATGACAGCAGGACCACCAGCATGAGTGATGATAGCTAGACGTTTACCTGTTAATTCTTTATGCATAAATATAGAGGCCACTGTTACCAGATCATCTCTACCATAGCAACGTACGATACCTGCTTTTTTAAATAATGCATCCACACCTATATCAGCAGTTATCATTGCGCCAGTATGAGAAGCAGCAGCTCTAGAACCAGCCTCAGAATAACCAGCTTTAATAGCAGCTATTTTACATCCTTTAGATATTAATGATTGGGCATGTTTAAGGAGTTTTTGTGGCTTTTTCACATTCTCCATGTACAATAATTTTACTTTTGAACTTGTTAGCGGATCAAAAGTCTCATCCATATATTCTAAAATATCTTCTACACCTAATTGTGCACTATTACCTACTGAATAAATACTAGAAAAAGGCAAGCCTCTAACTATACATAAATCTACTATAAATACACCCGTAGCACCACTAGCAGTAATAAAATCACAGCCCTGAGGATTAGGCTCTGGAATAGGTGTAGTAAAAATACCTGCATAATTAGTATTGAAAACTCCAGTACAATTAGGTCCTATTAAACTACCATTTACAGAGTTTATAGTATCTACAATCCGCTTTTCTAGCATTGCTCCTTCTTTACTTTCTTCTGCGAAACCAGCTGAAATAATTATAAAAGCTTTTACTCCTTTTTTATTAGCTAAAATATCTACAGCATCAGGACATAAATGCGAAGCAATAGCTAAAATAGCTAAATCAATATTTTCTGGTATTTCATCAACAGATGAATAAGATTTAATTCCTTGCACTATGTCTGCACCAGGGTTAACCACAAATAACTGTCCTTTATATTTGTGATCTATTATATTTTTTAGAATTTTACCACCTGGCTTTTGCACATTATTAGATGCTCCTACTACGACAATACTTTTAGGGTTTATTAATTCCTGTCTAATCATAAAATATAATTTTTAGCAAAAATACATAAAAATTGATTTTAAAAATATTAAAATAAAACTCTTAAAAGCAGCAAATAGAATAATTGAAATAATTACATACTAAAAATAAGATGCCTACGTAATTATAAACAATTTGGCTTTAGATTATAATACTAAAATATTTATCATATTCGATTTTATTTTAAAAATTATAAATAATTTTGTATAAATTAAAAATGATGATAGAGTATCCACATTTGGATAAAATTAATGGACCCGAGGATTTGAAAAAATATTCTCTAGAGGAGCTAAAAGTAGTAGCACAAGAAATCAGAGAATATATAATAGAAGTAATGTGTAATACTCCTGGTCATGTAGGAGCTAATCTAGGTGTAGTAGAGCTGGCTATAGCCTTACATTATGTATTTAATAGTCCATCAGATAAAATCATTTGGGATGTAGGACATCAATCTTATCCTCATAAAATATTAACTGGACGAAGAGAAACATTTAGAACTATACGAAAATTTAAAGGTATAAGTGGTTTCCCCAGTAGAGATGAAAGTATTCACGATGCTTTCGGTACGGGGCATGCTAGTACTAGTATATCAGCAGCTCTAGGCATGGCTATTGCTGATAAAACTTTAAATCCAAATAGCAAAAATAATTTTATTGCAGTTATCGGTGATGGTAGTATGACTGGTGGTATGGCTTATGAGGCTATGAATCACGCTGGTGATACTAATGCAAACATTTTGATAATCTACAATGATAATAATATATCAATAGATAAAGCTACGGGAGCATTAAAAAATTATTTCACTCATCTAATAGCTTCTAAATCATATAATCAGTTAAAAAATACTGCTTATGAACAATTTAAAGAGACTTTTTTGCGAAATATTATTAATAAAACTACTTCAATAATTAAAAATAGCCTATTTAAACATTCTAATTTTTTCGAATCTTTTAATCTTAGATATTTCGGTCCAGTAAATGGCCATGATTTAGAACAATTGATTGATATATTGAATAACTTAAAAAACATACCTGGTCCTAAAATATTACATGTTTTAACTCAAAAAGGCAAAGGTTATCCACCAGCTGAGAAAAACACTGTGGTATTCCATAGTCCAGGTAAATTTGACCCAGAAACTGGAGAAATATTCAATAATGCAAATAAGGGGAATTGCCCTATTAGATACCAAGATGTTTATGGAAAAACACTTTTAGAATTAGCTGATAATGATAAAAGAATTGTTGCCGTTACACCAGCAATGGTATCTAGCTCTTCTTTAGATATCATGTATGCGAAGTATCCAGATAGAGTTTTTGATGTGGGAATAGCTGAAGAGCATGCAGTTACCTTTTCTGCAGGATTAGCAGCACAAGGATTGATACCATTCACGACTATTTACTCGACTTTTTTGCAAAGAGCTTATGACCAAATAATTCATGACGTAGCTTTACAAAATTTACCTGTAATTTTTGGCATAGATAGAGGTGGTTTAGTAGGTGAGGATGGCAAAACCCATCAAGGAATTTTCGATTTAGCTTATTTAAATTTAATACCTAATATGGTAATAAGTGCTCCTATAGATTGTATAGAGCTGCGAAATCTGATGTTTACTGCATATAATTATCAAAAAGGTCCATTCGCTATCAGATATCCTAAAGCTAATGCTGAATATTTAGATTGTAATCTGCCTATGGAGCTTTTACCAATTGGTAAAGCTAATATTCTAAAAGAAGGTGAAAAAGTTCTTGTTATATCTATTGGTAAACCTGGTCATGACGTAGTAGAACTATACCCAGATTTTGAAAAACTAGGTATAAATCCCACTCATGTAAATCTTCGCTTTCTAAAGCCACTAGATACTGAGATTTTAGCAGAGTTATGTAGTAAACACGATATAATTATAACTATAGAAGATGGTACACTCTATGGATTGTCTGCGACTATATCACATTTTTTGATGCAAAATAAAATTTATAGTAAACAAATTAGCTTAGGAGTACCAGATCAATTTGTAGAGCATGGTAGTGTAGATGAGCTAAAGCATATGCTTAAATATGATAAAGAAAATATCCTAAAAACAATACAACAAGCATATAGGGAAATTTAAGAAAGTAGGTGATAGGGAGACGGGGGGACGATGAGAAGGAGTTGAGGAGTTGAGGAGTTGAGAAGTTGATTAGTCACTTTGCAATAAAAAAAGCCATTTCCATAGTGGAATAAATTTTATTTTTATATTATCTTTCTTTTCCACATTTTCATAATCCCAAGTTATAATTGATAAATTTGGTTCTATAACGTTTTGAGTGGGGAAAGATTAAAAAAAGTAATTTTATAATAATAAATTTGATTTATTACTGGACAATTTACTATTAACCACAAAGTTCTCAAAGAAGGCACGAAGAATGATAGAATTAAATTGTCTAAACTGTGATTTTGTGAGATTAAAGGATTTTTGGATATTCGTACAAGAATCTGCGCTTCAGGCTTATTAAAAGATGACTAAATAGTAGTTTTATATTTGAAAAACGTTGCTTCCTATCCGCATTGGGAAATGATTTGTTATAAAACAAGCAAGCAGGGATGGGAAGAAGGGTTTACACTGTTTGAGCAAGCTAAAGCTTGCGAGTTTGTAAACCCCAAGAGGTNNTTGCGTAGTTTTATCAAATCATTTCCCCAGCGGAGACTTTTCTTTTGTTACTTTTCTTTGTGTGACTGACAAAGAAAAGTAAATTAGTTATATGATATGACTTTTTCAGGGCTAAAGCCCATATTCTTTTTATGTCATACCCTGACCTAAAGGTCAGGGTTAATAGTCTACTCTTTGTGATCTTTGTGTAATATCTTGGTGTCCTTTGTGGTAAAATAATTTACCGACAATAAACATTATAGAACCATTTTTTTTCTGTGATTTATTATACCTCATTTCAATTAAAATCTTTAATTTTGCAAAAAATTTTTATTAATTATTAAAGTCAAATATTATGGCAAAGATTAGAAATTTAAAGAAAAACTTAAAGTATTGGGAAGATTTTTTTGTAGCTAATGCTTATTTCACAACATTAGTCGTAAAAGATGAAAACAAAGCAGAGGAAGTATATAAGCTAACAGAAGAAGTGCAAAATAAAATTAATGAAGTCAGAAACATTATCACTAATCCATCTCATAGATATAAAAGATTACCTAAAGCTACTGCTAAAGTAGAACGTAAAAAACTAAGACATCAGCATGCTAAACAAATTAATGAAGCTGTTGATAATTTTTTAAATTTATATAATGAGCACTTCGATAAAGTAAATCAAATATTGGAAGATAATTTGCCAAAATAAAATCATGGGACCTTCATTATTTCATGAAATCATTTATGGACCTGTAAAAAGTCGAAGGTTAGGCAATTCTCTTGGCATAAACATTATTCCTACAAACGAAAAAATATGTTCATTTGATTGCTTATATTGCGAATGTGGATGGACTCAAGAGTTCACCTCAAATAATTTTATCGATAGTGAAACTTTCAAAAATATTTTAGAAGATCATTTAAAACGACTAAAAGATAAAAACATAAATCTAGATTCTATAACATTCTCTGGTAATGGAGAATCTACCCTACATCCAGAGTTTTTATCAATAGTGAGACAAACTATTTCATTGAGGGATAAATATTTCTCTAATGCTAAAGTAACTGTATTAACTAATGGAAGTATGCTTCATTTACCTCAAGTGCAGGAAGCTTTATCAATAATAGATCAACCAATACTAAAATTAGATAGTGCGATACAGCAAGAGTTTGAAATAATTAATCGACCAATGTATAAAATTAATATTCAAACTATAATAGAGAATTACGCAAATTTATCGGTTCCAAATAAAATAATACAAACATTATTACTACGTGGTAAATATAATGAGACAAAAATAGATAATACTAGCGAAGAATCTCTAAATGCTCTAGTAGATGCTATCAATAAGATAAATCCTAAAATATGGATGCTCTATGTGATAGATCGTCCTACACCAGCAAATAATTTAGAAAAATTAACTTTTGCAGAATTAGAAGTGATTAAAACTAAATTGCAAGATAAAGTAAATTGTGAAATAAAAATTTACGCATAGTTTAATTAATTTTTTACTATTATTATAATGCTACATAAAAAATGAATTTATATGCGACAAATGAAATATTTATGGGATTATGATATTAGGATATTATTGGCTATGGAGCAAGCCATATCTGGGAAAAAGGAATTTCTTAATTTTTTAATAGAAAATGGTTATCCCGAAATAGCTGCATTTGCTAGTGCAATAAGAGCAGATGAAGAAGCATATCAGTGGCTATTAAAATACGGTTTTTTAGAATTATCTTTACTATCAGATGCTATTGATGGAGATAAAGATGCACTCGACTGGCTAAATCAACATAATTTACAAACATACATGATAATAGCAATTGCATGCCAAGGATCTAATGAAGCAAAAAATTATTTAGCTAAAAATAAATTAGACTTTTTTATACGATTCGCAGATACAGTAGCTGAAGAGCTAAAATATCAAAAAAGAGAACGGGGAGATTATCATAAATTCAAATAAAAATTATTTAAAATTTTATTATCAACCTTTTAATAATTACTATTATTATTGTTTTATAAAAGTAAAATTATCAATTTAAAGGTAATGTTACAGTAAATGTTGTTCCTTTGCCCTTTTCACTTTCAAAATCTATAGTGCCATTTAAAAGTGTTACAAATTCTTTGACTAGTAAAAGACCTAGTCCAGAACCCCTCTCTTGATTGGTGCCATATTGTACTACTTTTTCACCTATTTTAAATATCTTTTGTTTGATATCATCAGACATACCTATTCCCGTATCACTGACTGAAATTATGAGTTTATTATTTTCAATAAGGCTTTTTATTGTTACCATGCCATTTAGCGGAGTAAATTTTATAGCATTACTAATAAGATTCCTCAATATAGTATTAAGCATATCTATATCGGTTTTGAATATTAGTTCATCTTGTCCTTCGAAAACTAGTTTGATCGACTTCTGACTTGCTAATGAAGAAAAGAGATCTTGCATTTGAGATAAAATATCTTTTAGATTAACATCTACTATTTTAACGTCGATTCTTCCTGATTGTGATCTCACCCACAATAATAAATTATCTAAAAGTTGGTTAGTATTAGTAACTACTTTTTCTAATTCATCGATAAGTTCTTTTCTCTCTTTAGCAGGCATATCATCAAAATCTCTTCTCATAATATTTATGAAACTCATTAAGCTAGCTATAGGATTACGGATATCGTGAGCGATAATACTTAAAAATTTATCTTTGGTTTGATTAGCTATTTGTAGTTCTTTTTCATTTTCTTTTAATTTTTCATTAATATTTATAAGCTCTGCATTCATCTCTGCCATTTCTCTAACATATTTGCGATTGATTTTCGTATTCCTATATAGCAAAAGTGCTATCACTAGAGCAAATAATAAACTAATAATCAAGAAAAATTGCAATTGTTTACTATTTTTTAATAATTTATTATTTAACTCGATATTTTGTTTTAGAGACATATTTTCATTAATGAGATAGTCATAATTACTCTTAACCAATATATCTATAGCTTCTTGGATAAACATTTGATTATATTTGTCCTTATAAGCATCATAAGATTTTTGTAAAGTTTCATAAGCATTTTTGTAATTACCTAATTGAGCATAGGTTTCAGCAATTATTAAATTTGTCGCTATTTTAGAATCTAAATTATTAAGGCTATCAGCATATCTTATAGCTTCTTCAGCATATTCTAATGCTTTGGCATATCTACCCAATTTGTAATAGCTATCAGCTATGTTATTAAGGTCTGCAACTAATCCAGATTTGTCTTTAGCTTTTTTACGATATTCTATAGCTTTTAGATTATATTCAATACATTTTTTATATTGTCCTAAAGTATTATATAGATACCCCAAATATGAGTATGACATTCCAATAAGATTATCATTATTTAGTTTTTTTGACTTTTCTAAGACGTCTGTCAAAAGATCTTCTGCTTCTTTGTATTTATTGATTTCTATAAAATTCAGGGCTAAATTCATATAGCAGCGTAATAGTTGTTCGGTGCTATTAATCCTATATGATAACTCTATAGCAGACTGCACAGCATCTATACTCTCGTTAAACAAATTCATTTTAAAATATGCAGAGCCTAATAATCTATAAAATTCTATTAATAGACTATCATTTTTAAATCCAGGTATATATTTTTTAGCTTCTATGAAATTATTTAATATTATTGAATTCAAATTTATATTATTAGCAATAATGCTCTGATAATAGAGAGAATACACTATCCCATTTGTATCTTTCAGAGAATTGAATAATTTATATGAAGCAGCAAAATGCTTTAAAGCTTGTAAATTATTTGAATATAAATAATTCATATACCCTCTAGCAAATTCTAATTTTGCAGAGAATGTTAAATCATTTTGAAATAATATTTGGCTCTCTAATAAATCAAAATAGCTATTTACCTTATTTGTATCATTTATTGTATTTAATTTGTCTATTATTTGGTTTAAAGAAAAATTATTTGAATTTTTAAATAAATCATTATTTTTTGCTAGTTTATCATCGGCTAGTAATTTAATATTAATTATTGAGAATATTAGGAAGATAATAAGTAATAATCTTCTCATTAGATAAAATATTTTTACAAAAATAGTATATTTTTATATAAAATAAAAAATTTCATTTTTTAATATGATAAATATCATATTATATGTAAATTACAGATATACAATTAATTACAAATTTAGATTAGAATAATTATAAAATAAAAATTATTATAATTAAAAAATTAATATTAATTTTGCAATATAAAATTAACAATAAATGGATGCATTAAATATTTTAAAAACTCACAAGGTTAAGGCTACAATCCAGAGAATAAAAGTACTAGAATATCTAATGAATTCTACTATGCATCCAAGTGCTGAAGATATTTATTTACATCTAAAAAATGAATTGCCAATTATATCATTATCATCTATTTATAATATTTTAATAGAATTTGAGAAAAAAAATATTATTAATAAATTAATGACAGATAGAAATGTGATTAGGTACGATATTAACAAGGAGAAGCATTTTCATCTTTATTATCCTGATGGTAGTATCGAAGATTTAGAAGATAAAGATTTAGAGAATCTACTGTCTGAATATTTCAAAAATAAATACCCACAAATAGCTAATAGTGGTGATATAGATGTTATAATAAATTTAAAAAATGAAAAACAACCCACAAAAAAATAAAAAATATGGAAACAGGAAAAATTCCCTTATTAGGAGACCCATTACCACAAATGAAAGTTTTAACTACTCACGGTCCCAAAACCATACCAGATGATTACAAAGGTAAATGGTTGGTATTATTTAGTCATCCAGGCGACTTCACACCAGTATGCACAACAGAGTTTTATGCTTTTGCTAAAAGGAATGATGAATTCAAAAGTTTAAATGCAGAATTGCTAGGACTCAGTGTAGATCAAGTATTTGCACATATTAAATGGGTAGAATGGATTAAAGAAAATTTACATGTAGAAGTACCTTTCCCCATAATAGCAGATTCACTAGGAACCGTAGCTAATACTCTAGGGATGATACATCCGAGTAAAGGTTCAGAAACTACTAGAGCAGTCTTTATAATTGATCCAAACGGAATAATACGCATAATGCTTTATTATCCACAAGAAATTGGCAGAAATGTAGATGAAATTTTAAGGTCACTAAGAGCACTACAAATGAATGATAAATTTAAAGTATCTCTACCTCACAATTGGCCAAATAATGAGCTAATCGGTGATAAAGGTATAGTGCCACCACCTAAAAATATCGCAGAAATAGAACAACGTAAAAAAGATTACGAAGGATACGATTGGTGGTTTACTTATAAAGAACTCAAATAAAAAAGTTAATAAATAGAAAAAGGGATTCGTTTGAATCCCTTTTTCTATTTATATCGGATCTTCCCCATAATTAATAAATTTTTAATAGCTCAATAACCTGATGGTTATATCAAGTATTTTTTTTATTTATAATTTTTGTTATAATTTTGCATACTAATTCTCTCCGTAGCTCAGCTGGTAGAGCAGCTGACTCTTAATCAGCGGGTCGCAGGTTCGAATCCTGTCGGGGAGACTCTATATTTTATTTCCTAATACGAAATATTTTGATTTCTATTAAAAAATATCTATTTTTGTTAATAATTTAATTATGACTATTAAAGAAAATTTGCAAAAAATAAAACAAGAATTACCAGCTAATGTTACCTTAGTAGCAGTATCTAAGAGTAAAACTATTGATGAAATTATGGAAGCATATGATGCTGGGCAAAGGGACTTTGGTGAAAACTATGTCCAAGAGCTTAGAAACAAGCAACCACTAGCACCCAAGGATATTAAATGGCATTTTATAGGTAATTTGCAAACAAAACAAATCAAATATATTGCTCCATTTGTATATATGATCCATAGTGTTACATCAATCAGGCATATAGAAGAAATAGATAAGCGAGCCAAACAAAATAATAGAATTATACCAATATTGATAGAATTGCACATAGCCAATGAGATTACTAAATCTGGGGTAGATGATAGTGAACTTTTTGAACTTTTAGAATATTACAATAATAATAATTTTGCAAATATAGAAATACAAGGATTAATGGGAATGGCAACTTTTACTAACGAAACAGAGCAGATAAGACAAGAATTCAAACATTTAAAAAAAATTTTTGATATAGTAAAAGAAAAATATTTTAATAACAATGTGAATTTCAAACATTTATCTATGGGAATGTCAAATGATTATATGATAGCTATAGAAGAAGGCAGTACAATAGTGAGAATAGGAACATTGATTTTTGGTGAAAGAAAATATAATAAATAAAAAAATTTTTTGTTTAAAAAAATTTTGTAATAAATAATAAATTTATTATTTTTGCAAGCGAAAAAAAATTGGGAGAGATGCTCGAGCGGTTTAAGAGGCACGCCTGGAGAGCGTGTAATCGTCACAAGCGATTCGTGGGTTCGAATCCCACTCTCTCCGTAAAAAAATTAAAATGGGGAAAAACCAAAAGAAAAATAAAACAAATATGAAAAAGATTGCAACAGTATTAGTAATTTTAACTGTGACATTTGGCATATCTGCTTTTGCACAGAATCAAACACAACAAAATGCAAATAATACTCAAAACGTACAAGCACAAGCTACAGATACAATGGATACTGCAGCCGCAGCTACACTAGCTCCAGCAGGTCAAGATCAACAAACACAGGAAGCTGCTCCTAAACAAAGTTTCCATCAAGTACTAAAACAAAAATTCATCGAAGGAGGAGTAGGTTGGATGACTCCTATATTACTCTGCTTAATATTAGGATTAGCTATCAGTATTGAGCGTATTATTTATCTTTCATTAGCTAGATCAAATTCCAAAACTTTACTAGAACAAATTGAAAAATTAGTTTTGGAAGAAAAAGACATAGAGAAAGCAAAAGAACTATGTCATAATACCAGAGGTCCTATTGCTAGCGTATTTTATCAAGGATTATTAAGATTTAATGAATCTATAGAAAATATCGAAAAAGCTATTGTATCATATGGCAGTGTACAAATGGGACATTTAGAGTCTAACCTTACATGGTTATCATTGTTTATTGCGATAGCTCCATCTTTAGGTTTCTTAGGAACAGTTATAGGTATGGTTTCAGCATTTGACGCTATCGAAATAGCAGGTGATATCAGTCCTACTATCGTAGCAGGTGGTATGAAGGTAGCTCTTTTGACTACTGTCTTTGGTTTGATAACTGCACTTTTATTACAAGTTTTCTATAATTATATTGTTTCACAAATAGAAACTATCGTAAATGATATGGAAGATAGTACCATTACATTTGTTGATATCATTTCTATGGCAAAAGATAATAAATAATTATGAAAAATAAAAAATTATATAACATAATATTTGCAGCTGTATTAATAATATCAGCAGCTGTAATTTTATTCGTTAATAGTGTAGATGTTAGATTATATGTGGGTTATGTTTTAATATTGGCCTCATTAATAGCTTTATTATATTCATCTATCAGTGTAATGTCTAAAAACATTAAGAAAAATTTAAAATATATTATAGTTTTTATTGCAGCTATAGCTTTAGTAGTATTATTTTATTTCATTTCTCCTAGTAATGACCTCCCTCTATCTATTTATGAAAAAACAAATACTCCACTTGGATGGAGTAAAATAATAAATGCAGGCATGTATTTAGTATATACTTTAGTAGGAATTGTTATTTTATCTCTTATATACTCTCAAGTTAGACATTTAATAAAAAAATAAAATTATGGCTAGAAAAATCCCACAATTAAATATGTCTTCAACGGCAGATATTTCCTTCTTGCTTTTAACTTTCTTTTTACTTACATCATCTATTAATACTGATAAGGGATTATCGCGAATGCTACCACCATTACCAGATCCTAATGCTAAACCACCTATTATAAAAGAAAGAAATGTTTTTACAGTATTAGTAAATACTTATGACCAACTTTTAGTAGAAGGTAAGCCGGGAGATATTCGTAATCTACGTAAGCAAGTAAAAGAATTTATAGCAAATCCTTATGATGATCCTAATCTCAGTGAAGGTGAAATTATTACTTTACCTCATTTAGGACAAGTAAGGAAATCCAAAGGTGTAATATCATTGCAAAATGATAGAGGTACATCTTATGATATGTATATTAAAGTTCAGAATGAATTAGCAGGCGCCATCTATGAGCTTAGAGATGAGCTAGCTCAAGAAAAACTTGGTAGATCTATTTCGCAGATCAGTGATCAAGCTATTCTAGATGAGATACAAAAAGCAGTGCCTATGTCTATTTCTGAAGCTGAACCAAAAGCAATAGGAGGTAAATGACATGTCAAGATTTAGAAAAGAAAAGAAAAAAGAAGTTCCAGCTCTAAATACTTCTTCAATGTCAGATATTATTTTTATGTTCCTTTTTTTCTTTATGGTTATTACAACTATTCGCGAAGCTACATTATTTGTTAAGGTTCAAGTACCCGCTGCTACCGAAATTCAAAAATTAGAAAGAAAAAATTTAGTATCATACATATACATAGGTACTCCTATTAATATACAAATGTATGGATCAGAACCTCGTATTCAATTAAATGATCAATTTGGAACTGTAGAACAAATAAGTGCTTTTATCGAAAGTGAACGCGCTGCTCGTCCAGAGCAAGACAGACCATTTTTAATTACCTCTCTTAAAGTAGATAAAGATGTTCGCATGGGTATAGTAACTGATGTGAAACAAGAACTTAGAAAAGTTGGTGCTTATAAAATTAATTACTCCGCTAATAAAACTGATAATTTATTTAAGTAAATCTTTCAAAAATTTTTTGATAAAAGGGGACTATAAATATAGCCCCTTTTTTTATATTGTTTTATACAATTCTATTAATTTTTTCCCCTCATTTTCCCAATTATAATATTTCTCAATTGCATTTCTACCATTTAAGCCCATTTCCTCAGCTATTTGATTGTTATTTATTAGAAGACTAACTTTATCAGCTATTGACTCGATATCAAATGGATTAACACAAAAGCCACAATTATTTACTTCTATAATTTCTTTATAATGAGGTATATCAGATGCAATAATCGGCAACCCAGCAGCTAAATATTCAAATATTTTTGTACTTAATGCTATTAAATAATTGGGTACAGGATGTAATAAAAGTAATCCAATTTTTACTTTAGAAAGTAATGCTACTAACTCATCTCTGCCTAAAACTCCATGATAAATCACTTGCTCCCATTCTTTATGATTTTGCAAATCAGTTTCTAAAGATCGGGTAGAAAAATTACCAGCTAAATGCAGCTTAATATTAGCTTTATAGGCTACCTGCATCATCTCATATATTCCCCTGATCTTTGATATACTACCAATGTACACCATAGCATTCTCTCTATCTTCCCATTGCACATTTATTTTTGCAAATTCATTCAACTTTGGATAATTTCTCACTTCTACAGTTTTATCATTATATTGCTTTAATCTATTCGTAATCTCTGGAACTACAGTTACTATAGCAGTAAATTTATTTACAGATTTATTTTCATATTTTTTAAAAGCATTAGCGATCATTTTAAGTATAAATTTATTAAGATAAGGTTTACTTAATAATTGCTTGGGTACATCCTCGTGAACATCGTAGACAACCTTTTTATTTCTTTTCAAAAGTTTAAGTCCAATAGGTATAAGCTCTGGATCATGGAAATGGTATATATCTGCATCTAACATTAATGCTTTTTTATATACTCTTTTAGTAGTTAAAATAATACGTTTCCATCTAGAGCTAGGCTTTCCCACATCAAATATTTTTATTCCATCTACTATATTATCTCCGCGACCATCAGCTACTACTATACTGATTTCATAAATATTTTGTAAACTTTTGCATTCTTTGTGAAATATTCTGATATCATCTCTTTGGTGTACACTAGTTAAATGACAAACCCTCTTCATAATTTACATTTTTAATTATTTAATAATTCATTATAAATGCTATCAGTAGCTATATCTATGTAGTCGAAATAAGAATTTATCAAATTATAAAAATTAAATAAATGTATAGAATTAGAACTAACTATAAGTAATTTTTTCATAAAATAAGTCTTTAGATTTTCTTTTTAGAAAAAACTGGTTCATAAAGAAATAAAAATGTTATCATATAAGTAAAAAATATTACACCAGATTGACGTTGCAATATAGACTCCCACATACCAAAATATAAAAAACATATCATTACATATAAAAGTAAATATTTTTTTTGTTTAATGGCTTTAACAATATATGCACAAATGATAGCTAAATAAGCAAAAATACCGATAACTCCCATTTCTAATGCTATCCGTAAATATTGATTGTGTGAGTCTAATAAAGGGTCCATAAGCGAGGTAAGGCCGTATTGGCTATATACATTTCTATAAACATCACCAGCACTACCTACTCCATAGCCCATAGGATTTTCTTTAATTTTTTGCCAACTTAGGGTCCATAATATTAATCTTTTTTCATTAGCTTTTTTAATATATTGATCTGCATCTATATATTCTTTAGGATTTTTTAGAAATGTAATAGTATTATTATATGTTTCACTAAAATTAATTGCTCTGAAATGTCCATATTTAATTACCACAAAACTAATTATAATGAATAAAATGGCAATGGTAGAAGCTAAAAGTGGTTTTAACTTTTTATATAAATAATAAATAATTATTGTTAAAATTGTAAAAAATAAAAATAAATTAGCCGATAATGATGACAGTAATAATATGCTAACTATTGAAATTATTGAAAAAATTATTAAAAACCATTTAGGGAAATTGATAACTTTTTTATATTCCCAATAAAATGTAATGATTAAGCAAATGATAATATAGAAACTCAAATAAGATGGATGTATGTGTTGAGAAAATCTAGAAGTGAAAAAAGCTGGCAAAATATGAATTTCATTATACATAATGATAGATTCTACAAAACCAATAGCGCTCCTGATAATTACTAATAACATAAATGAAATTATCCAAAATGGTAATGATAAAGGTTTTTTTGATTTAAATAAAAACAAAATACCAAAAACTAAGAAAGATAATTTTTTTTCTAATTCAAAAAGTCCTTCTTTAGTATCAGTAGCTTTCAAAAAAAATATAACGTATAAAACAAAAAATCCCACCCATAATATATTTATATTCCAATGAAAAACTAAATCCTTTTTAATAATTCCATAAATACAAAGTATTACAAAGCCGACTACTCCATAGGCGGCGTGAGAAGGATATAAAAATAGTGTTATTAAGGGTAAAATAATAGCTATATCAAAATAACTTTTAGGAGATATTTGTTTAAAAAAATCTTTAACTGCTTCTTTGCTCATTTTTATATTATTACAAAAAAATTTTTTGTAATCAAAATTACATTTAAAATTTCAAACGCATTAATATAATATAAATCATATATTTTTGCAAAAATATAAAAAATTGAAGGTTAAATTACCCATAAAAATAGGAATTACTGGGCCAGAATCTACTGGTAAAACATGGTTAGCAGAGCAATTAGCTAATTATTTCAAAACTGATTATACTCCTGAGTATGCTCGTGAATATTTATTGAAACTAGACAGGCCATATAACTATGATGATGTAATAGAAATAGCAAAAAAACAATGGGAAATGATAAATAAACAACCGACTAATAATAGCAAAGTTGTAATTTATGATACTGAAATGCTAGTAATCTATATTTGGCTAATATACAAATATAAAAAATGTCCACAATGGATAACAGATGCATTTCATAGGCAATCCATAGATTTATATTTACTCTGCTATCCAGATATAGAGTGGAACTATGACCCATTAAGAGAAAACCCAGACAATCGTTTAGAACTATTTAATATTTATGAAAATGAATTAATAAAAGCTAAAAAAAACTACTTCATTGTTTCTCAACAATTAGAACATAGATTTGTCAATGTCTTGAATTATCTTAAGAATAATTATCCATATATCTTTTAAATTTTTACAATGATTTTATTTATATTTTTGTAAAAAATTTTCAAATAAATTAAATGCGTTCATACGACAATAGAAAATTATTTTTTGTTTATATTTTTATAATTGCATTTATAGTATTAGGCGTGAGGATATTTTATATTCAAATAATTGATCCTACTTATAAAACATTAGCAGAAAAAAATACTCTCAGATATGTGTATGAATATCCACAGAGAGGAACTATATATGATGCTAATGGTAAAATATTAGCAGGTTGGAGGCCAATATATAATTTGGCAATTATCCCTTATGAATTAGAACCTTTTGATACAAATTATATAGCTCAATTATTAGATACAGATACAAAATTATTAAAAACTAAAATAGAAAAGAACAAGAAAATGGGTGGTTATCAACCAGTAATAGTATATGAAGATATGCCAGATGCAGCGGTTAGCTATTTTTATGAGCATGAGAGTGAATTTAATGGCATAATCGTAGAAAAACGATTCACGCGTAATTATCCATTAAAAACTGGTGCTCATTTATTAGGGTATATTTCAGAAGCTAGCCCAAAAAAAATTGAAGAAGATTCATATTATCAAATGGGTGATTATGTAGGAGTCACTGGATTAGAAGAATTTTATGAAAAAGATTTAAGAGGACACAAAGGTGTAAAAGTCTATATAGCAGATGTACATAATAGAATAGTGGATAGCTACAAAAATGGACAATTAGATTCTACTATGATTAATGGGAAAGATTTATATACAAGTATTGATGCTGATTTACAACAATATGGTGAAGAACTAATGCAAAATAAACGTGGTGCTATCGTAGCAATAAATCCTCAAACTGGAGAAATTTTAGCCCTCATATCTTCTCCCAGTTATGATCCTAATTTATTGACAGGTAGAGAAAGGAATAAAAATTATATAATGCTAAGCAATGACAATAAAAATCATACTTTATACAATAGAGCTACTATGACAAGGTATCCACCTGGCAGTACATTCAAGATTGTAAACGGTTTAGCTGCATTGCAAGAGAATTTTATCGATGAAAAAACATCTTTTGGCTGTTATGGAGGTTATCGCATAGGTTCACACACTATAGGCTGCCATGGGCATCCCTCTCCAGTAAATATAATTAGTGGTATTCAATATTCTTGTAATACTTTTTTTTGTCAAGTATTTAAAGTTTTTGTAGATAATAAATATTTTGGAAAATCTAGTATAGGATATGAAAGATGGCGATATTATGTAAATATACTTGGATTTGGCATACCACTGGGAGTAGATTTACCAAATGAATATAGTGGGTTCGTACCTACTTCTGAATATTATAATAGATTAAAAGGAACTAGAAATTGGAAAGCTGATGGTATTGTTTCTGTAGCTATTGGGCAAGGTGAGATTGGCGCTACGCCGCTACAATTAGCTAATTTAGCTGCAATCATTGCTAATAAAGGATGGTACATACCTCCACATATAGTACGTGCTATAGGACATCCAGACAGTTTAAATCCTAGATATAAAAATAAAATTGTAGTTCCTATTAATGAGAAATACTTTGATCTCATCGTAGAAGGTATGGAAAAAGCAGTTACCAGTGGTACAGCAACAATAGCACAATTACCTGAAATACGCGTGGCTGCCAAAACTGGTACTGCACAGGATCCACCTAGAAAAAGTCATAGTGTTTTTATAGCTTTCGGTCCTGTAGAAAATCCTAAAATAGCGATAGCTGTTTTAGTAGAAAATGCAGGGTGGGGAGCCTCGTATGGAGGACCTATTGCTAGCTTAATGATGGAGAAATACCTAACAGATACTATTAAGCGTACCGATTTAGAAAACAGAATGAAAGCAGCAGATTTTTTAATTAAATAATTGTATAAAAAACAACAAAATGAAATAATTAAAATTAGATAAGAAAATATTAATAATCTAAAGTGCTTAAATGATGTCTAAATATGCAGCAAAATAAAAATAAAAGATTCCCCCCAGATATAATTATTATCTCAATATATATAATTCTTTCCATTATAGGATTGATAAGTATTTATTCTGCATCATATCAAGATGGCATAAATTTTTTTAGTTTATCTTTTAAATACATACATGTAAAACAATTTGTTTGGATATTAACAGGATTATTGTTATTTGTATTAATTATATATTCTAATCCACATTTGTTTTCAAATGCTGCCGAGATATTTTATGGAGTAATATTAGTATTATTATTTTTAGTTTTAGTAATTGGAGCCGTAGTAGGTGGCAATAGGGCTTGGCTAGATATAGGTAATGGCATTAGATTGCAACCATCAGAATTTGCTAAATATACAACTGCTCTATTAATATCCAAAATATGGAGTGATCCTGATGCTAAGCGAAACATAAATAAAACTATGAGGAATGTTTTAATAGTAATAGCTATCCCTATGCTTTTGATATTTTTACAAAAAGATATAGGCACAATGCTTATCTTTTTTGCATTTATTTTAGCATTATATCGTGAGGGCTTACCTTCATATGTCATTTTTATTGGTTTTTGGTTTATATTAGTATTTATTCTATCTTTTTTAATAAAACAATTTATTTTTTTATTAATCCTGACAGCAATCACATTGATATTTATATTTATTTTCAGGAAAAAACGAAAATTAATTATTAGGTTTGTAGAGATTTACGTAATTAGTATAATATTGATAGTAGGAGTTAATTATTTTTACAAGATGCTTATGCCCCATCATCAAGAGAGAATAGAAGTAATGCTAGGCCTAAAAGATGATCCTAAAGGAGCATCTTGGAATCTACGACAATCTATGATAGCAATAGGTTCTGGAGGATTAACTGGTAAAGGATTTTTAGAAGGTAGCCAAACACAAATGAAATTTGTTCCAGAACAAACAACAGATTTTATTTTTTGTGCAATTGGTGAAGAATGGGGATTTATAGGGGCTTTAGTAGTTTTATCATTATATTTAATTTTATTATTACGAATTCTAAAATTAGCGGAAAGACAAAGATCTATTTTTTCAAGAGTTTATGGATATTCAGTAGCATCACTTTTATTCCTACATATATTTATAAATATTGGAATGACAGTAGGATTAGTACCAGTCATAGGAATACCATTGCCATTTATTAGCTATGGAGGATCCTCTTACTGGGCATTTACCCTATTACTCGCCACTTTTGTAAACTTAGACATGTACCATAATGATGTAATATAGGTTATTGAAAATAAGAGAGTTTTTGTCAAGTTTCACAACGTTGTTTGGACTTTTATTTTCTTACAAATATAAAACTTTATTTTTAAACTGAAATTGATTCTGTTTAAAAATTTCAGTTTTTAACATAAAACATGGTTCATCTTAACTCACAACAGGTTTTTTAGACAACCTGAAACGGTTTTATTATTCGTTAATATTCATAGCACACGGTTTAAACCGTGTGCTATGAATATTATTATGTTACAAATATACAATTTTTTTTTAAAATTTTCGGATTAATTTCAAACCATGGCTCGGCTTTGCTCACCACAGGTTTTTCAATAGCATCAAAAAGTGTTTTCACATTAAGCTCACAGCTAAAACCATTAATAATGTGGCAAAACTTTACAAATTACAATAAAATTTTAATTTTTAATAAGTTTTATTGGGTTATGCGCTCCAATAGATAACAAATATGTACCTGTAGCTAATGAATCTAATTGATCTAATACGATATAATTATTCCCAGGATACAATTTATAAACATTACTGAATATTTGCTTGCCATTAATGGAATATAAAGCTAGATTAATGATGTCTTTTTTATTAGATTTATAAATAATATTCAATGAAGAGGTGAAAGGATTAGGATAAATGTATGGAGAATTTTCTAACCATATGGGTGTAGATATTGATGTATCATTTGCGAAAATATCAGCAACAGCAAAATTTGGAATACCATACCCATAGTTATTATCAGGTGTTAGATATTTATTTCCACTTTTTACTATAGCTTGTATTATATTTATAGGATCTACATTAGGATGTTTTTGCAATAGACAAGCTGTAGCACCAGCTATAATAGGAGAGCTAAAAGAGGTACCATTGCCAATTATAATGCTACTATCTTGTGTTCCAGTATATACTTGAGCTCCTTGAGCACAAACAGTAGGTTTTATACGTCCATCAGATGTAGGGCCTCTCGATGAGAATGATGCTAGGACTCCTAAAGAATCTACAGCACCTACAGTGATAATACTATCTGCATCTGCTGGGACTCCTATATAATGCCAATATAAATTACCGCTATTGCCAGCACTGTTGCAAACTATAATTCCTTTTCTGGCTGCCATAGTAGCTCCTTTGCTTGCCCTTGCAGTTTTACCATCTAAATCCATATATGTGTGATTTTGTGATGATAAGTTAAAAGTAGTATATCCAAGGGATGAATTTATAATATCTGCTCCTACACTATCAGCGAACTCTGCTCCTACTATCCAATTTTCTTCTTCAATGATGTATTCTGTCGCAGGGTCCTCAGTTCTAATAAGCCAATAAGATGCTCTAGGTGCTGTGCCAACTAAGATATTTGGAATATTACTTGCCATTAAAGCTAATACCGATGTGCCATGTGTACTTTTATTGTATACATTATTATCAGGATATACAAAATCTCTTGTTCCTAATAATCTATTTTGTAATCTCAAACTATCAAAAAATGGTACCCTATCCACACCAGAAAAACCAGCATCCATCACTGCTATCACTATTCCATCTCCTCTATATCCGAATTGATGCAATATATGTATCCCAATCATTTGATTTTGATTAGTTGAAAAGCCATAGATAGTATTGGGGATTTTTACTCTTTTATTTTTAATATTTTCATAATCAATATATTGTGTAGATGTTTTTTTATCATTATTTGCATCTTTATTAACAATTGGTTTAACAAGTTGTACATTACTTACGCAAGATAATTGTGCAATAGTATTAACTAAATTGCTATCATTTATTTTGATAACAGCAGAATTAAACCATTTAGATGAATGGACTATTTCGCAACCAAGGTTTCTCAAACTATCCAAATACCAGCTATTCACTGGTAGGTCTGTACTATCAATTGGGATATTAAATTTAATTCGTCTATCTATAGCTCTTGTAGAGAGATATTCCTCTGGATGGTCTAATGAGAAATTAGTATTATATTTATTAGTGAAATCTACTCGATAATAAATCTGTGCATATATTGTGCTAGCTAAAAAGATAATAAAAATTAATAAAAACAATTTATTCTTTACCATAATCAATTAACCTCCATTCATATTTGACACCATTTTTAATTTCGCCCGACATATTATCTTTATTTTCCAAATTTATATAAACTTTTTTTATTAAGCCTACATTTTTAGCATAAATCTCATATTTGTAATGATTATACTTTAGGTTTACAAAGCTATCTTGCAGCACTTTCACTGTAGAATCAAAGGCGAAATTAGAAATATTAAATGGTCTATGAGCATTTGTATATTTATATTCTTGATAATCTATATTGTTTAAAGCATTACCGTCCCATTTTGCATTATTTTTAACAGGGAATATCAATTTTATATATCTAATATTTTCTTCTACTCTTTCAATGTTTTTATCAGTTTTCACGCTATACCATACATTTTTTAGCAGCCAAGGCAGTGTATCATTATATTTATACCAACGTTCTATGCGATAAGCTTGTCGTCCTTCATTGTCTATAAATGAAGATTCCATAAATTCTTTAATCCAAAAGTAATTAGTATCTGAGGTACCTGAGAAATCATCGAAATAAATAGAATCTACCTCATAAGTAAGGTAATATCCTGGTTCAGCTACATAATATGAATAACCAATATCCAAATTTTCAGTTTCTTTTTGGCAACTAAAAAAACAAAAAATAGAAAATAAAATAATCAAATACTTTTTCATCTAATTGTACCATTAAAAAAATCATTTTCTGATGGTTCTTTTATAATACCTTTTCTGTATAGATCTATATTTTTAATAATGTCATCTTCTAATTTCATTGGATCTTTGTCTGGTTGATAAACTTTTCTCTCTATGAGAGAGCCATAATTATACAGTTCAGTTAATATCACAACTCCATTTTCATCGTACATTATCCAAAGGCTATCTCGCAGACCATCACGATATTTACCTATTTCATAAACTTGTCCATTAGAATAAAAATATTTTGTAAGGCCTTGTATAGTGTCATTTTTATAATTAGCTATTATCCTAGGACTTTTAGTAGGGTAAAATAGTCTATATTCTCCATTTTTTTTGCCATTTACATAATTAGCTATCTGCAGTGTATCTCCATTAGGAAAAAAATCGTAGCTTATTCCATTTAATTCTCCATTTTTATAATTTTCTATAGCTATGATATGATCAAATCCATCATAGTAAATCCATTTACCTTCCTTTTTTTTATCATAATACATGCCCTCAGCATATTTTTTACCATTTTTATAATAATGAATAGCATAAGCCTTTTTGCCATTATCACTAAAACTAAGTTTAGTTTTAATAATATTATCGGGATAGAAATATGTAAATTCACCTATTGGATTGCCATGATTGAAATGACCTTTGTAAAAGAGTTTGCCCTCTTTATATTTCTCCCAATATCCATGCGGTAATCCATTATTATCTTTTTGATTAATAGTATCATTTTGAGCGAATAATGAGACGGCTAAAAAAATATAAATTAAAATAAAAAAATTATATTTCATAATTGTAAATTTTGGTAATATTGTTTGATTTCTATAGCAAAATCATACAGTGATAGAAATACTAAATCTATATCTACCAGTGTGAGTTCTTCTTCTTCTAGATCTCCAATAAAAATTTTTTTAATTCCTAAATTTTGAGCAAAATCCATATCTACTTTACTATCACCTACCATCATACTATGCGAGAAATCTATCATCGGGAAATCTTCTTTTGCCTTTAAAGCCATGTAAGGATTAGGTTTTCTACAATTAGAATTCGAGTTAGATAAATCTGGACAATGATAGATAGCATCTATTCGTCCACCAGATTTCAATATTTCCTCTAACATATATTTATGTATATCACGTAAATCATCTTCTGTCATTATTCCTTTGCCAATGCCTTGTTGATTTGTTACTATAATGATTTTGTTAAAATATTTAGCTAGAATAGATAAGGCTTCTTTGGCATCAGGTAAAAATTCAAATTCATCTATTAGTTTTATATAATCTCCTATTTTGCGTTTATTTATCACACCATCTCTATCGAGAAATAGAGTCCAATTCTGATGAATTTTCCAACTTTTGAGAATATTTTGATTATATAAAGACATTATTTCCTCTTAATTTATAATATAGCTAAAATACACTTAAAATACAAAAATAAATAAATTATTTTATTAATAAATTAATCTTCAAAAATAATAATAATTATTGAAATAGGCATCGCATTAATTACTAAATTATTACAATAAATCTATTAGCAAAAGTTATATGTCTCATTAAATTCTTTCTTTTACAACTATGAAAAGAAAGAAACAAAAAAATCTAAACTATTATTTAAAAAAATTAATTTAATTTTGCAAAATATAAAATATAAATTATGGCAGAAGATAAAAAAGGAGGAAATGTAAACGTTGAAAAAGAACCAAGTACTTTTTCAAAGATGGAAAGTTTTGTTAATAAAAATCAAAAAATACTTACATGGGTATTAATAGGCATCACAGCAGTAATATTAATTATATTTTTATATAATAGATTTGTCTCTAATCCTAAAAATGAAGAAGCAGCTGCTAGTATGTATATGGCTGAGCAATATTATTTGATAGATTCTTTCAATTTAGCACTTAATGGAGATGGATTAGATTTAGGTTTTTTAGATATAATAGATCAATATGGTAGCACTCCTACTGGTAAATTAGCTAATTATTATATTGGGATGATATATCTCAGACAGGGAAATTATGAAGATGCTATTACACATTTAAAGAAATATAATGGCAAAGATAACATTATTGCTACGATGGCATTAGGCTCAATAGGAGATGCTTACTTAGAATTAGATAATAATGAATTAGCCATCAAATATTATAACAAAGCTATAAAAAATAGTGATAATAATTTCACTACACCAATGTATTTGCACCGTTGCGCTATGACTTATGAAATGATGGATAATTATAAAGAAGCTATCAGACTATATAAAGAAATTCAAGAGAAATATCCTCGCTCTATAGAGGCTAGAGATATAGATAAATATATAGCTCGAGCAGAGACAGCTTTGAAAAATAAATAAATTTATCGAATGAATAAAAAAATTGATTTATCAGATATTGGTAAAAATGAATTTTTAGACGGTTCATTATTTAGATATGCTATAATTGTTTCTGATTGGAATAGAGAAATTACAGATAGATTACTAAAGGGCGCATATAATAGCTTAATAGAGCATGGAGCTAAACAAGAGCATATTTTAGTTAAGCATGTTCCTGGATCCTATGAGCTACCACAATTGGCTCAAATAATTGCTAAAAAACAATTATACGATGTCATTATTTGTCTTGGTTGTGTGATACAAGGTGAGACAAGGCATTTCGAATTTATATCTAATGCTGTAGCTAATGGCTGTATGCAAGTATCTCTGCAAAACTCTATACCAGTAGTTTTTGGTGTTTTGACTACTGATAATTATGAACAAGCTATAGAAAGAAGTGGTGGCAGTCATGGCAATAAAGGTGTAGAAGCAGCTTTAACAGCTATTAGTATGGCTAGAGTAAAGGAAAATCTATAGATAAATGCACAAATTAAATATAATTTTCATGGGGACACCAGATTTTGCTGTCCCTACTTTAGAATTATTAGCTAAAAATTTTAATATATCCCTTGTGGTTACTACACCAGACAAACAAGCTGGCAGAGGTTTAAAAATGCAACCTTCACCTGTAAAATTAAAAGCTTCAGAACTGCACTTACCTTTAGCACAACCTATTTCTTTAAAAGATCCTTCTTTTATCAAACAAATAAAACAATTAAATCCAGATTTTATTGTAGTAGTAGCTTTTAGAATAGTTCCTAATGAAATATTATCTATTCCTAAATATGGGACTATTAATTTACATCCTTCTCTATTACCTAAATATCGTGGACCATCTCCTATGCAATGGGCTATCATTAATGGCGAAGAATCTACAGGTGTAACAACTATACTATTGAATGAACAAATAGATGGAGGACCTATTTTATTGCAAAATACTGAACCTATTTATGATACAGATAATTTTCAATCTCTTCATGATAGATTAAAAATAAAAGGTGCTCAGCTCGTAGTCGATTCTATAATAGGTCTAGTAAATAATACTATTAATCCTATAAAACAAGAACTAATTTATGAACAAGAAAAATTTTATGCTCCTAAAATAACAAAAGAAATTTGTAAATTAGATTTAGACAAATCTTGCAAATATAATTGGCGTGTAGTGCGTGCTCTATCTCCTAAACCAGCAGCTTTTGTTTATCTTATTAATTCTAAAAAAAATAAATTGGTATTAAAAATCTTTGATGCTGATTATAAACTATGTAATTCTATGCCTGGACAATTTATAATTTTAGATAAAAATACTTTTGCTATAGGTTGTAGTGATGGGATATTAATTCCTAAAACTGTAGCTTTAGAAGGTAGAAAGAAGATGAGTAAGTCAGAATTTTTACGTGGCTTACAAGAAAAAGAAAAATTGTTTTTTCAATAATTTTAAATATATTTGTAAAAAAAATTAGTTATGAAAAAATTTTTTGTATTATTATTAGGAATTATTTGTGTCTTAAATCTCCAAGCACAGACCAAGACCAATAAAGTTAAAATAACTTATGGTCCAGAATATTCAATAAAAGACGCAAGTATTACTATAACTAAAATGATAAGTGCTAATCCAGAACAATTTTTATTTTTAGGCAATCAATTGGTTAGTTTTTCCTATAGTACTAACATCATAGTAGCAAATGCTGGAAGCGATTTAAGATTCAGAAATACTTTACCATTAGCTTTTAAAGGGTTGGGTGATATAGAGAAATTAAATTTTCTTGATTTATACGAGGTAAATGATAACATCTATGTATTTGGTTATGTTACTGAAAAAAGTGAAAAAACAGTATCTCTATATATGCTTACTTTAGACAAAGAAGAGTTAATAGCTTCTGAACCTAGAAAATTAGGTGCTATTAATTATGACTATACAAAATTGCGCAATGTTAATAAGTTTCAACTCAATTTATCTCAAGATAGCTCAAAAATATTAATTTTTTACCCAGCGCCATACAAAAGTGGTATGCCTCAAAAATTTGGAGCTATGGTGTTTGATGAAGATATGAATAGAATATGGGCTAATGAATATGAATTACCATATTCAGATGAAAATTTCGCTATAAATGATTTTTTTGTGATGAATAATGGACAATTAGTCCTAAAATGTACTAAATATGAAGGGAAAAAATCAATCATTAGTAGGAATATAAAAGATAATTATAGTTTTGTACTTTTAGCAACTGATGATCAAGGCCAATCTTTGAAGGAAATTGATGTAAACATTCAAAATAATTTTATTAGTGAGGTGATAGCTAGCTCACTGCCAAATAATGATATTGTACTTGTAGGATTAACTTATTCTAAATATATTTCAAATAAAGCAAGTGGTTATTTTTATACCATTATTGATCATAATACTTTTGAAGTAAAAAAAATAAAACAATATAATTTTTCACCAGAATTTATTGCAGAAGGACTTGGCAAGTTACAAGCTAAAAATATAATCAATAGTGCTGCTAATGGCGACGAAGTTACAATAGATAACTTAAAATTTAAAGATATTGTTGTAAATGTTGATGGCTCAGTAATAGCTTTTGCTGAACAAATAAGTACTAAAGATGAAGAATTGTATAATTACGATGATATTATTGTGTTTAAATTTAATCCAGAAGGAGAAACAAAATTTTTAGTTAAAGTTCCTAAAAGACAAAAAAATATTAAAGGCTATGAATACCTAACCTCTTATATTTATACTATTTACAAAGATAATATTTATATACTTTATAATGAAAACATTAAAAATTTAGTTACTCCAGCACCTTTACCTCCAAAATTTATTGATATTAGTTCTACAAATCGTAATCTATGTGTAGCATTTTGTAGTATAGACCCCAATGGTAATAAATCTAATGAAATGCTTTTTGCTAGTAAAGAAATAGATGACTATATAGCACTACCAATAAATTCCAAAGTAATGGCTCCTAATAAAATTGCTTTAATATTAGTAAGGGCAAAAACTTTAAGCTATCCAAAATATAAAATTTCAATCGTAAATATAAAATAATGATTTTTAATGTAACTTGTGAATGAAAAATCCTTATTATAACAATATTGTTACTCCAGTAGACTTTAATGATTTTACAGAATTAATAGTAGAACAATCCTATCAGATAGCTACCTTATTTAATTGTGATATTACTTTGCTACACATAGTGCACGACGTTAAATCTATCAAAGATGGAGTAAAAGAATATTATGAGCCTGATGAAAGCATTATTAGAAAGCTAAAGCTACTATCTAGCATTTATCGTAAAAGATATGAAATAGATTTTCATTACCAAATATTACAAGGAGATGTGAGTGAAACGATAATTTCTTTTGCATATGAAAATTACGCTAGATTAATAGTAATGGGAAAAATAGGGAGAATACATCTGAATCAGACACAGACAATAGGGAATAATACTGCTCAAGTAATCAGAAAAGCATACTGTCCAGTTTTGATCACCTCACCCTATGGAGTGAAAAATGAATTTAATACTATTCTTTTCCCTATAGATCTCACCCAACCTATTAGCCAAAAAATAAATGCAGCAATACAATTTAGTAGATTTTATTTAAGCTCACTAAAAATCGTCTTTGTAATGACAAACAAAAATATGAATAGAGAAAACGAATTTAAACAAAAATTAGAAAAAATTAGAATTTTCATGATAGAAAACAATGTTCATTGTACTACTAATTTACTAGCAAATCTAGAACCTTATAAAAGTATTGCCGACGAAATACTAGAATATGCTACATATTCAGAAGCAGATATGATTTTTTTGATGACTCAACAAGAGAAGGAAGCAGATTGGCATCATACTTACATAGGAAGCACGGCTACTCAAATTATAAAATCTGCTACCGTACCAGTACTTACTGTTACACCATTTCAAAATACTTTTCAGGTTTTTTAGAAAAATTTTTTAAAATGAAACGTATATTACCTAATTTTATAACTTTATGTAATGGTTTTTTTGGTATAATTAGTATTATTGCAATATTAAATGATCAAATAAATATAGTACCTTATTTTTTCGCAGCTGCCCTTTTATGTGATTTCTTAGATGGTATGATTGCTAGATTATTAAAAACTAATTCTGAAATTGGTAAAGAACTAGATTCATTATGCGATACAGTAAGCTTTGGTGTATTACCTGCAGTATTAATAGCATATATGCTTAAACATTACGAAACAATACCAAATATTTTAATTTTTTCAGCAGGCATATATCCATTATTTACTATATACCGTTTGGCGAAATTTAATACAAAATATAATAATCTTCCATATTTTATTGGATTATCGTCGCCATTAGCTGCTATAATAGTAATTACATTATTTTTCTTAAATATTCAATGGCAAATGTCATGGCAGCTATATTTAATCCTTAATTTCATAATAGGAATTCTAATGATATTACCCATACATTTTTATACATTCAAAGATTTACAAAAATCAAAAACTGGAATGTTTGTTTTAGCCATTTTATTTTTAGCATTAATAATATTTTTTATTTTGTGTTCTTGGAAGGCAATATTGATATTATTGATTATTTATTTAATATTGGCGTTGATATTAGGTTATAGGAAATAAGGAAATAGATGGAGTTATTAAACATAAATCAAAAAGGGAAAGAACAAATAACATTTTTGTGTAAAATTAAGTATTATAAATTTTTAAACAATAAAGATTGTTATTACTCCCTTCCCCTTTGTATCCAAGAAACTCAAACTATCAATAAGTCTTTCATATCATTTCCCGAGCGGAGACTTTTCTTTTGTTACTTTTCTTTGTGTGGTTGACAAAGAAAAGTAAATTGAGTAGAAATTTATTTAAAAATCAATTATACTAATAAGAAATATAGTTATTACCGTGAATGAACCAATAATAATTTAGTTATTATCTAAACGCCTATTTCAATAATTCTTTTTTTAATAATTTTTTTTTGCAATATTGCAAAAATGTAATATCTTTGCCAATGTAAAAAAATAAAATAAAATGTCTGATTATAAAAGTGTAGGTAAAATTATACAGATTATCGGTCCAGTAGTAGATGTAGCCTTTGATGACGAAAAAGATTTACCTAATATTTATGATGCATTAGAAATAAAAAGAACAAATGGTGAAAGCTTAATATTAGAAACTCAGCAAGCCATCGGAGAAAATGCTGTACGCACTATTGCTATGGATAGTACTGATGGATTATTTAGAGGTATGGAAGTTTATAACCGCGGTGATGTAATTTCTATGCCAACAGGTAGTGAAATTAGAGGTAGATTATTTAATGTAATAGGTAAAACAATAGATGGACTCCCGCAGGTAGAAACTAAATCTCGTTCACCTATTCACAAAGATCCACCTAAATTTGATGAATTATCTACTAAAACTGAAGTATTATATACTGGTATTAAAGTTATAGATTTGATAGAACCATACGCTAAAGGTGGTAAAGTGGGTCTATTTGGTGGTGCTGGTGTTGGTAAAACTGTCATTATTCAAGAGTTAATGAATAACATTGCAAAACAATATAGCGGTTTTTCTGTCTTTGCTGGTGTTGGAGAAAGAACTCGTGAAGGTAATGATTTATTACGTGAAATGATTGAAGCTGGTCTTATTAAATATGGTAAAGAGTTCATTGAGATTATGGAAAATGGTGGCTGGGATCTCTCTAAAGTAAATCAAGAAGAATTTAAAGATTCTCTTTTGACAATGGTTTTTGGACAGATGAATGAACCTCCTGGAGCACGTGCACGTGTAGCTTTGAGTGGTCTTACTTTAGCTGAATATTTTCGTGATGGTGATGAACAAAGTGGTGGTAGGGATATTTTATTTTTCATTGATAATATTTTCCGTTTTGTACAGGCTGGTTCAGAAGTTTCTGCTTTATTAGGGCGTATGCCTTCTGCTGTTGGTTATCAACCAACATTGGCTACAGAGATGGGGTTATTACAAGAGAGAATAACCTCTACGAAACGTGGTAGCATAACTTCAGTACAGGCTATTTATGTTCCTGCTGATGACCTTACTGACCCTGCTCCTGCTACTACTTTTGCTCACTTGGATGCTACAACTGTTCTTAGCCGTCAAATTTCTGAACTTGGCATTTATCCTGCTGTAGATCCATTAGATAGCACCTCTAGAATATTAAGCCCTGATATCGTAGGTGAGGAACATTATAAAACTACTCAACAAGTAAAAGAAATATTACAACGTTATAAAGAATTACAAGAAATTATAGCTATTTTAGGTATGGAAGAATTATCTGAAGAAGATAAACTTGTTGTCCACAGAGCTAGGCGTGTACAAAGATTTCTATCTCAGCCATTTCATGTTGCAGAACAATTTACAGGTATACCAGGCGTTATAGTTAGCATAGAAGATACTATTAAAGGATTTCAAATGATTATCAATGGCGAAGTAGATGATCTACCTGAGGCTGCTTTTATGATGGTCGGCACTATAGATGATGCTAAAGAGAAAGCTAAAAAATTATCTAATTAATTTTAAAAAATTTAATGATCATTATGTCTATTTATGTTGAATTAATAAATCCTACAAAAATTATATACAAAGGAGAAGTAGATACTATTTGGTTGCCTGGTATCGTAAGTCCTTTTCAGGTTTTGCCTAATCATGCTCCTCTGCTTTCTGTACTAGATAAGGGAACTATAAAAATTAAAATTAATGATCAATTCAAAAATTTTGATATTGATGGTGGCATCGTAGAGGTTAAAAATAACAAACTGAGAGTTCTTATCGATTGATTTTATCAAATTCATAAATTAATTGTTGTACAAGTATTAATCACAATTGTGATAATACTTATAAGATATGTTCTATAATAATTTGTCTTTATAAATTTTAGAAAATAAGTATAGATCTGCGATAGCAAAAAGAGAAATGGCTTCGATAACGGGTGGTAATCTTAATATGAAAGCAGTATCATGTGAGCCTTTAATTTGGTGAATCTCCATTTTTTTATTCATAAAATTAAAACTTTCCTGTGGTTTAGATATACTAGCAGGTGGGCGTACTGCTATATTGTAAATTATTGAATTCCCATTAGTTATTCCCCCTTGAATTCCACCACAGTGGTTTGTAGCAGTTTGCCCATTTTCTGATATAAAAATGTCATTGTATTCACTTCCTTTCATTAATGGTGTTTGCCAACTATCTCCAAAGCCAATAGCTTTGATGCCGGGAATAGAAAAAAGTAAATGACTAAGATAGCTTTCTACACTGTCAAAAAATGGTTCACCTAAACCTGCTGGTACATTTGCAATCTCACAAATAATCTCTCCACCCAGACTATCTCCTTCATCTTTAATCTTTTCCCAATTTAAGTTTTCTGGAATTTCTCCATGAATATGAGAAATATAGGCTTTTGCAGTAATTGTAGGAATGCATTTAGCCGCTATCAATCCAGCTATCATTATTGGCAATGTCATTCTACCTGATGCTATTCCACCACCTCTAATATCTGCGTCCTTCTCATATTTGATAGATTGAGTGAAGTCAGCGTGGCCAGGTCTATGCCATGTTTTGAATAAATCATAGTTTTTAGAATCTTTGTGCTCATTATCAAATAGAATAGTTATTGGTAAACCAGTAGTTACATCATTGACGACACCAGTTACTATTTTAGGTGTATCCTTTTCTACTCTATCTGTAGTAGCCGTAGTTCCGCCTTTCCTTCTGTCTATATATTCTGTGAAATCCTTTACATTTATATTTATTCCCGAGGGAATACCTTCTAATATTACACCCACTAATTGATCATGTGAGCCACCGAAAAGATGCATTTTTATAATTTTGCCAAATGAATTAGCCATATTCAATAATTGTTTAACAAAATTAAATTATTATTTGCTATTCATTATTTTTAAATTTTATAAAAATGAATTTTATTTGTTATTGGAAAGTTAAATATTAACCACAGAGCTCTCAAAGAAGGCACAAACAACACAGAGAAAAAATGAAAGTGAATGATAAACTTTAATGTTATTTTATTAAAATATGGAATTAAAAGGGGTTATAAATGGCACTTTGTGAACTTTGTGTAATATCTTTGTGCCCTTTGTGGTAAAATAAATTACCCACAAAAAACGTTATAGAACCATAAAAAATGAATAAAATTTAATAGTTTTTATAATATTATATTTTATAATGGATAAATTATTATGTAATAAACATCGATATTTTATTAATAATTTAATTTTAAATTTGTTTTTTATCTTTAAATTTGATAAATTTTATATATATTTGTATTTAATTTGTAAATAATAATATTTTAATGGGGTTAAAAAATACTATTTGTATATTAATATTTTTCATTTTAGCTTCAGTGAGATTGCATGCTCAAAATTTCACTGAATTGACCTTTGTTGAAAATAAAGGGCAATGGAATGAGGAAGTAAAATATAAAGCTAATATTGGGAATAATGATATTTACATTACAACAAAAAGTATTAAAATCAATTTAATAGACCCATCTTTTAGTGATTCTATCCATCATAGAAAAATGCATGCTCCCGATAAACAACAAAAACAGTTACCTTTAAAAATAAAAGGTCATGTTCTAGAAATAGAATTTAATAATGCAAATATCCCATCATTTGAAAGTAAAGATTCTATGCCGCATTACTTGAATTATTATTTGGGTAATAATTCTGATAAATGGGCTACTAAGATTCATCCAGTGAGAATAATAAAAATGCATGAATTATATGATGGCACAGATGCTTTGATTACCAGTAGAAATGGTAATTTAGCAATAGATTTTTATTTATCACCATATGCAAAGGTTAGAAATATTAGTTTTTCTATTTTAGGAGTAGATGATATAAAACTGAATGATAGCATAATAACTATTCCCACTACAGTTGGAGTATTGCAATTAAAATCACCGAGAGCTTTTCAAAATGATATAGAAATACCGATAAAATATAAGATAAAAGGGAATAATATTTCATTTGTTTTGCCAGAAGGTTATGATAAAAGCAAAGAGCTGCATATAGATCCAGATATTATGTTTTGTTCTTATTCTGGTGCTACTTCAGATAATTGGGGTTATACAGCTACATATGATAAAGAGGGTTTTTTATATGCCGGAGGGAATAGTTTCGCAATGGGATATCCTACTACCCTTGGTGCATATGATACGATTTTTAGCGGGAATGTAGATGCTGCAGTGTCTAAATATGATACTACAGGATCATATCTAATATATAGCACTTATTTAGGAGGTAGCGGTAATGAAGTGCCTATAAGCATGGTAACAAATGATTTAAATGAATTATATGTCCTTACAATTACTGGCTCTAGTGATTATCCATATTCTACTGGCTGCTATGATTCTACTTTTAATGGAGGTACAAATTATACATTGACTCATGTGATAAACTATACTAATGGCAGTGATTTAGGTATAACTGCTTTTTCTCCTGATGGTACAGCATTAATAGCCTCTACCTATGTGGGTGGCACAGCTAATGATGGATTAAATGCTGCTACCCCATTATTACATAATTATGCAGATGATGCTAGAGGAGAGATTATATTAGGTAGGAATAATGAAGTTTACATAGCTGGCAGTACATATTCAGATGATTTTCCCACTACAACTAATACATTTCAACCCACCCCATCTGTAGGACAGAAAGGGTTTATTACTTGTTTAGATAGATATCTATCTCAAATTATGTGGAGTAGCTATTTTGACGGTAATGGTCATGATGCTATTTATAGTATTTTCCTGGGTAGACAAGATGCTGTTTATATAGCAGGTGGCACTACTAGTAGTGATTTACCTACAACTAGCAATGCAATAATGCAAAATTTTCAAGGTGACGTTGATGGATTTATTGCTAGAATTAGCAATAATGGTGCTTTTCTAAATGCTTGCACATATTTTGGCACTCCTCAGTATGATCAAGTCTTTTTTGTGAGGATTGATAAATATGATAATGTTTACATATATGGTCAATCAAATAATGCAACAAATTTATTAGTGCAAAATGCTGGATGGTATACTCCATCTGGTGGGCAATTCATTACAAAATTGAATAAATATTTAACTACTACTTATTGGTCTACAAGATTTGGTACTACACCAGGATTTATTAATCTTAGTCCATCAGCATTAACAGTAGATTATTGTAACAATATTTATTTATCCGGGTGGGGTGGGCTCCTAAATGGTGGCAGTACAAGTGGGTTACCTATTACTACAGATGCTTTTCAGACTAGTACTGACGGTAATGATTTCTATTTCCTATCAATAGACCAAGATGCTAATACATTAGTATTTGCTTCATATTTTGGTGGCAATATTAGTATGGAGCATGTAGATGGCGGCACTAGTCGCTTTGATAGGCTAGGTCGTCTATACCAATCTATCTGCGCAGGGTGTGGCGGTAATAGTGATCTGCCTACTACTACTGGTGCATGGTCCAATACTAATAATTCTTTTAATTGCAATAATGGTGTTGTGAAAATAGATTTTCATTTACCTGCAATAGTAGCTGATTTTAATGCACCTAATATAGTGTGTCTGCCTGATAGTGTGCATTTTATTAATATTAGTCATATACCCTCCACTAGCAACCCTACTTTTCACTGGAATTTTGGTGATGGATTTTCATCTAATCTTATGAATCCTACACATTATTACTCTAGTGCTGGTGTATATACTGTTACCTTAATCGTAAGTGATCTTACTAGTTGTAATGGATCAGATACTATACAAAAAACTATTACCGTTTTAAATAATTCTACTGATACTTTAAGTAATATTAAATTGTGTCTAGGCCAATCTGCTAATATCGGTATAACTTCTCTACCAGCTCAAGGACTTACATATTTGTGGACACCTTCTGATTATTTATCAAATCCAAATATCAGCGATCCTATAGCAAATCCACCTCATGACACTACTTACACACTATTAATAACTGGAGGTGAGTGCTCACAGACCTTTATTCAGCATGTAGATGTTATAAATTTGACTGCCGATGCTGGAAATGATACCTCTATTTGTTTATCTCCTATTACTTTGTATGGAAGTGGTAGTGGTGATACAACATTATATTATATCTGGTCTTCAAATATTAATTTTACAGATACTCTAAATAGTTCTCTATCAAATAATTTTGCTACTATTCATACAACTGATAGCCATACTTATTATCTACAAGTAACTAATGGTTTGTGCTATGACATAGATAGTGTAAAAATTAATTTTTTTCAAATAAGTACAAGTCATACTATACAAAATACTTCATGCTTTGGCTCTTGTGATGGTAATGCTACTATTACAGTTGATACTGCACATTTCCCAGTTACTTATAATTGGAGTAATGGATTAGATAGTTCATTTATAGATTCATTATGTGCTGGCACATATTACTTTACTGTTACAGATGCTACTGGCTGCATTAAATATGATTCATTATTAATTAATAGTCCACCACAGCTAATAGCAAATATAAGTAGCTCTCCGGAAACTTGTCTTAATGCATGTAATGGATCTTTAAGCATCTCAGCTAGTGGTGGCACTCCGCCATATTCATATTTATGGTCTAATGGATTTAATAGCCAAGATATTAATAATTTATGTGTGGGAGAATATTCATGTACAGTCTCAGATGCGAATAATTGTGTAACTTCTAATAGTGATTCAGTAATTTTGAACTATATTTTCACTGATGCAACGGCATGGGTAGACAATGATACCATCTATCAAGGTCAATCTACTACTATTCATTCTACTAATTATTCTAATGTTACTTATCAATGGTCTCCAGCATCATATCTAGATGATCCTTATAAACCTTCTACTATAGCTACTCCACCACATTCTATTTCTTACATTATAATGATGGATGATGGCAATGGTTGTTATTATTATGATACAATAAATATAGTTGTATTAGAAGTTTTTTGTGAGGAACCTTATATTTATATTCCTAATAGCTTCACTCCTAATGATGATGGGATAAATGATGTATTGTATGTTAATGGGAATTATATAGAATCTATGCATTTAGCTATATATAATCGTTGGGGACAAAAAGTTTTCGAGACTAATGATAAATACATAGGTTGGGATGGAAACTATAATGGTAAGCCTGCTCCTCCTGGTGTATATGATTATTATTTAGAAGTTTATTGTTATAATGAGCAAAAATTTCAAAAAAAAGGGAATATTACTTTACTTAGATGAAAAAATTTTTAATTTTATTTTGTTTGTTTTTTTCTGTCATATCTGTGCAATGTCAAGATATACATTGGAGCCAAATATTGCAAAATGAAACTTTCAGGAATCCCGCTCAGATAGGACTAAATCCAAATATTTTTCGCTTATATACTTCTGCTAAATTACAATGGTACTCTGTTACTAAACCTTATCAAACTTATATGATTTCTGCTGATGGGCAAATACTAAAAAGAGTGCCTCACATGGATCAATTAGGTGGTAATTTGATGGTTTTTAGAGAATTCGCTGGAGATGCCAGCTATGGTACTACTTCTATTGCCTTGGGATTATCTTATACTAAAGGGTTAGAGGGTAGATTTTTTCATATTCTCAGTTTCGGATTACAAGGTTGGTACAATTTCAAATCCTTTGATTTTACAAAATTGCATTTTGGAGATCAGTTTAATGGCAATATATATGACCCTAATCTACAAACTAATGAGCAATATATTGATGAAAATTTATCTTATTTCACTGCGACTTTAGGTGTAGCTTATCAACTATATTTTTCTAATTCACAATTTTTAGAATTTGATTACGCTTTAGCTAATATTGGTAATGCAAATATATCTAATAGTGAGGGAAATAAATTTATTTTGCCATTGAATCATCGTAGCTCTATTAGATATTATAATGAAGAACTTTTTAGGAAGTATTATATAGATATTATGCTTTATTACTCATATCAGAAACCTTTTAATGAGATATTACCATTATTAAAAATCATGAAACCCATAGATAAGAATAGCTCAATTAAAAGTATCGGTGGTTTTGGAGGAGTTAGGATAAAGGATGCAATAATTTTAGGTTTTGCTATTGAGGGGTATGACTGGCAGGGACAAATTTCATATGATATTAACACTTCATCACTTACTGTAGCTAGTCGAGGGAGAGGTGGATTCGAATTAAGTATTTATAAATATTTTAATCCTGCTAGTATTTATAATAATAAATTCAAACAATCATGTCCAATTTTTTAAGATTTTTTTTAATTTTATCTTTATGCACATTTTATTTGGACATAAAATGTCAATTTTTAAATAATTCTACTACTTACGATGAATTTATTGCAAATATAGACGAGCATTTGACTATTAATCAAAATTTCAACGCTGGTAAATTAGCTTTAAATGAATTTCTAATTGATTTAGCTCTCAAACATTTTAATAATGTAATAGAATCAGACTCATTAACTTATTATCCAGAAACTCTATATTATTTGGGAGAAATATACAGATATTTAGAAGAATATTCTATGGCTAAGCAATATTATCAAGGATATATGATGTTTCCAGAACATAAAGATGATTATTGCTATCTACATACTCAAGAGCTTTTAACTAATTTTGAAAATATTTATATCTACCATACATCAAATAATAACGTTACCATCAGACATCTACCATCACCACTTAATACACCTTACAGTGAATTTGCAGCAATAGAATATGGTGATGGTGGTGAAATATATTTCACATCATATAGCCCAAATATCACAAAACAATATAGCTCATTATTTCCAGCTTATTTTAAGTCTGATATTTATAAAACTTATTATTTACCAAAAGGATTAGCAGTACCACAAAAAATAGAAATTTCTAAATCGAAAGATAAAATACATAATGCTAATCTTACTTTTAGCCCAAATCAAAAATATTTCAGCTTTACACAATGTGAATATTCTGGTGAAAATTGTAAAATTTATTGGGGCGAAATAGATGAAAATGAAATTATAAAAAATATAAAAGAAGCTCCTATAAATATTAATAATAGTAATCAAACGCAACCATTTCTGATACTAGACGACTACGGAGATGGAATATTATTTTTTAGTTCTAATAGACTTGGTGGATATGGTGGCTACGATTTATATTATTCTATAATTAAAAATTTTAATTTCCAAACGCCTATTAATCTCGGCCCAATAATAAATACAGCAGGTAATGAGATAACACCATATTATGATTTGCGAGATTCTACCTTGTTTTTTAGTAGTAATTTTCACACTGGCCTTGGAGGATTTGATATATTTTCATCCAAAGGATACTTGAATAGCTGGCAAAAAGTAAATAATTTAGGTGCTCCCATAAATTCTTCTTTTAATGATTTTTATTTTTATAGAAATAGCTACGACTATGATGGATATATAACATCTAATAGAAAAGGGGCTTATTTCATGAATGGACAATATTGTTGCTACGATATTTTTGCTTTTTACATAGAAGACAAAATAGTTACAACAGAAAATAAAATATTGGATACAATTAGCAAATTGGACACTATAAATCCATTGAGAGATGAGATAATGTCTCTATTACCTATCACAGTGTATTTTCATAACGATATCCCTGACCCACGAAGTTGGGATACAGTTACTAAATATAGTTATGATGAGCTATATTTCGAATATCTCAATTTAATAGACAAATACAAAAAAGAATATAGTAAAGGAATGAAAGGCGAAGACAAACTTAAAGCAGAACAAGATATAGAAAATTTTTTCCATACAGAAATAATTGCTGGGTTTGATAAACTACAACGTTTCACAAATTTACTTTTAGAAGATTTAAAAAATGGCAGTAACGTTACAATAAAAATTAATGGATATTGTAGCCCTTTGCATACTTCAGAATATAATATTAATCTTTCTAAGAGGAGGATTTCAAGTCTTAAAAATTATTTATTAAAAATTAATAATGGTGAATTATCTGCCTATATAGAAGGGACAAATCCATCAGGAGGCAAATTACTAATAATTCAAGAGCCCATGGGCAAAGAACTAGCTTCGCCATATGTATCAGACAATCCACAAGATTTACAAAAATCTATTTACAGCATAGCTGCTTCACATGAACGTAGAGCACAAATATCTTCTTACATTTCAGATTTTAAAGGTGGTAAATTGGAAAATAAATCTGGCATTTTTCATGCTGATTCATCATTTATAAGCATTACTACAAGCGAATTGGCAAAAACAAGTAATATTAAAATTCCTATTTATAATTTAGGTAATGAATCATTTGAGATAGAGAGTGTAAATATATCATCAGACTGCATAGAGACATTAATTCTAAATCCAATAGTGCAACCTGATGAAAAGACATATTTGAATCTAATAATTAAAGATGGCTGCCACATAAAGCCAGGATTGATAACAATAAAAGTAAAAACAAATATTAGTGGGGATGAAATTCATCTAATAAGTTTATTAGTAATTGCAGATAAATAGTCGACCCTTAAAAAGTCAATTTGAATATTTTATTTGAAAAAAATAAAGAAGAATTGATAATATGGTTTTTTGAACAGATAAAAACAACCTCTCCAAAATTTGCAAATTTTATGGTGCAAAGTTACAAAAAATTGCATTATTTTGAGTAAAAAATTATCTATAAGTTATTAATAAACAAATACTTATCGTGTTTTTAAGGGACGACTAAATATTTACAATTTATTCAACAGTAATATATGGTAATATCTTATTATATATACTATCATTTATCAACTTCAATTTTTTTAAATCTTCTAGAGAGTTATAATCACCATGATTTTGTCTATAGTTATAAATAGAAATAGATAAATTGTAGCCAATATATGGATGACGTGCTAATTCTTTGATATTTGCTTCGTTAATATTAATTTTTTTAATTATATATGGATTTATATTTATATATGGTTTTAATGTTTCTATTAAAGAGTCATTAAAGCCATATATCATTTTTAATTGATCATAATCAGTAAAGCCACCTAATTTATTTCTTAATTCTAAGATCTTTTTTGCTCTATAACCACCTATGCCAGGCACTTTTATTAAATTGATACTGTCTACAGTATTGAGCTCTACTATTATTTGTTCTTTTATTTTTTTACTTTGTTTAGATGCACTAATACTATCTGGCAAAAGAATATATGGTGATAATAGTTCATATATTTCATCATTTATAAAATATAATCTTTTGAAATCTTTTTTTGTATAAAATTTAGCCCCCGCACTTCTATAATTAATAAAACTTTGTGTTTGTTTGTCGGTAAATCCCATTTTTTTAAAATCTTGAGCACTAATTGTATTTGGATTAAAATGAAAAGGGTCTAGAGAGTTAATACTCCATTTATAATAATTTTCTGATGATTTATTTTTTTTATCTTCTAAGGCTAATGCTCTATTATTTTGTAATTCTGTTGCTATGCTGTCTAATTTATTAAAATCTTTTATTTTGGGTTTATAAAATATGTCAATAGTCAGTGGGATAAAGGAAATGGAAAAAATTAAAATAGCTAAAACGAAAATACCTTTCCATTCAGATATTGAAATATGAAAAAAACCTTTTCCAATTTTTTTCATACTATAAGCAATAAAAAGCTACCTCTTAACTTTTTACTTACTCCATTGCTGAATTGAACATACAAATAATACACAAAAGATTTTGAATAATTATGAATAGTTGCCATATCTACTTGATCGCCACCCCATCTAGCATATGGATCAGTAGTATAGAATACTTGTTGCCCATTAATGCTAAATATTCTCAATTCATATTTAATAATCGGATAATTATAATAAATGAAAGGATAAAAATAATCATTTAGGCCATCACCATTTGGTGTAAACGCATTAGGGACAGTGATTAACGGTTCTAAATAATCTATATTGACATCTATTGTATCGTAGGGTGTTTGTGCTTTTGATAAACTTATCATCAAAAAGCTCATCACCACGAGCAATATCATTTTTTTAGACATAATCTATTTTTTATTTTGCAAAATTATAAAATATTTTGATAATATGGATATTTTGTTTAAATTTAAAATAAAATTATAATTCAGCATTAAACAGATTAATCTGCATTTATTGATAACTAAGTTTCGTTTATAAATAGGCAAATATATATAATGTTTATTTTTTTTTCAATGCACTTTTGATAAACTTAAAAAAACCGGGCTCCAAATAATAAATGATAGGTATATATATTAATAACAAACTATTATGAGCTAAAATGTTTAGTAAATGATTATCTATAGTTGGTATAAATGATCCTATAAAAACAATTAAGATACCAGAAATAATATAAATAATTAGTTTAGTAAGTTCATAAGGAACTGGATAATATTTTTGTGAAAGCAAATAACTAGCTAATGCAATCGTAAAATTACATATCAGATTAGCCCAGGCACTACCTACATAGCCAATCTTAGGTATCAAAATAATATTTAAAATTATTAAAATTGCTGTGCCAATAATACTCACTAAGGCTCCCAAAAGAGTTTTATCAGTTAGTTTATACCAAATACTCAAATTATAAAAAATACCTAAAAATAATTGGCTAAGTAATAAAATATTCACTACAGGTAGCCCTTCGAAATATGATTCGCCAACAAAATATTTTACATAATCCATATTTAACATTGTAAGAGCATAGATGAGTACTAGAGTAATAACAAAATAATTCATCACTCTAGCATAAGTTTTTTTTGAATCTTGTTCATTTGATTGCTCGAAAAAAAATGGATCTGCTGCATAGCGAAAAGCTTGTAATGCTAGACTCATAATTACTGAAAATTTAAATACCATCCCATAAACTCCCATTTGATGCATTGCTATATCTGGAGGTAATAAATTTTTTAGTAATATTCTATCAATATTATTATTTAATATACCAGAAAGTCCTAAAATCAATAATGGTAATGCATATTTAAGCATAGTGATCCATAGATGCTTATCTATACGTAGCTTCACTCGTCTATAATATGGAAATAACAGTATTAAATTTAATAAACTTGTAATCAGATTTGCAACAAAAATATATCCTATCCATGGTGTACCATTTGTGAATATTGATAAAAAATTTTGTAAATCAGGATGATTATTATATAAATTGGGAATTATAACTAAAAATAAAATATTTAGAAAAATATTTATAATGATATTTACTATGCGGATGGTAGCAAAAGTGATTGCTTTTCCCTTACTTCTTAAATAAGCAAATGGGATACTAGATATCGCATCTGCTCCAGCTATAATGGCAAAAAATATTACAAATTTTGCATTTTCTGCGTATCCTAATCCACTAGCTATATTATTTGAAAATATACTTAATATTAATATAAAAAAACTTGAAGTTAATAAAATAGAACTAAACGCTGTGCTATAAACTCTTTCTTGATCATTTAAATTTTTGTCATTTATAAATCTAAAAAAAGCTGTTTCCATTCCATAGGTTAAAATAACTAAAAATATGGCTGCGTATGCGTAGAATTCTACATAAACAGCTGCTTCTGCGGGCAAAAATAATCTAGAGTATAATGGTACTAATAAATAATTTAATAATCTACCTAAAATGCTACTGATACCATAAATAACTGTTTGCTTTGCTAATGAAGATACAGATCCTTGTGCCATTTTGATGCTAGTGTGTTATATTTACAAAAATAATCAATTCGTATAATAACAAAATTTTATTTAAAAAAGTTTTTAAAAAAATATTTAGTTATATAGGGCTCAATTTGATAAAAAAATAGAAAAATTTTTATAAATAAATAGCAAAAACAATTATATATCAATAATAAAAGTTTGATAATTTAAACCATAATTTATTCGATTAATGTAAACTTATAATATTAAACATATAATATTATAAATTTATTAGAAAATTTTAAGATAAAAATTTTCTATAATTTTGCAGATTGAAAAAAAATTCCATTATGAAAAAGTTTTTAAGTCTATTAATTTTATTGGCGACGCCGTTAATAGTAGAAGCTAGTGAAGCTAATTTGGTAGTACCCGATGCAATGAAGTCTGAAAAATGGCTTTATATTGGTTTTTTTATTACATTAATTGGTATTTTATTTGGCTTTTTGCAGTATAAAAAAGTAATTAAAAAGTCTGCTCATAAAAGTATGCTAGAGGTAGCTAATGTCATTTATCAAACTGGAAAAACTTATTTAATTCAGCAAGGTAAATTTCTTATAATTTTATTTCTAATTGTAGGTGCAGTAATAGCTTTTTATTTTGGATATTTGAGTGAGCCCAGATTTAATGTTGGACAAGTATTGTTTATTCTAATGTGGACCTTGATTGGTATTTTAGGATCATACTCTGTAGCTTGGTTTGGCATTAGGATGAATACTTTAGCAAATTCGCGTATGGCCTTTGCTAGTTTAGAAAACAAACCATTTAAGCTTTTCAAAATTCCAATGCAGGCTGGTATGAGCATTGGCATGATGTTAATAAGTTTAGAACTATTGATAATGTTATTTATTTTGATGGTGCTACCTGGTAACCTCGCTGGAGCTAGTTTCATAGGTTTTGCTATTGGAGAATCATTAGGTGCATCAGTATTGAGAATCGCTGGAGGTATATTTACTAAGATTGCTGACATTGGATCTGATCTTATGAAAGTGATTTTTAAAATCGGAGAAGATGATCCTCGTAATCCAGGTACTATAGCTGATTGTACTGGTGATAATGCTGGTGATAGTGTAGGCCCAACTGCTGACGGCTTCGAAACTTATGGTGTTACAGGTGTAGCTTTAATAGCTTTTATTTTACTTGCTGTAGATGGCATAGATCATCAAGTGCAATTTTTGGCTTGGATTTTTGGCATTCGTCTGTCTATGCTTATAGCTTCTCTTGTAGGATATTATTTGAATGATTTTATAGCTAAGAAATCTTTTAGTAAAAATAATAAAGTAGATTTTGAGAAACCCCTTATGTCACTCATTGTAATAACATCTATTATTTCTATCTTGATGACTTTTTTAGTGAGTTACATAATTTTAGGAGCAAGTTATCCCGGTCTATGGGTTGGCTTAAGTATAATCATTAGTTTAGGAACTTTGGCAGCTTTGATAATACCTGAGCTAACAAAGTTTTCTGTTAGTCCAAATTCTAGACATGCTAAAGAAGTCGTGGAATCTAGTAAACGTGGTGGCGCGTCATTAAATATTTTATCGGGAATCGTAACTGGCTATTATTCAGCATTTTATCATGCTGTAGCTATAGCTATTTTAATGGTATTAGGATATATAACTACACTATATTTTGGCTTAGGTAATTATATGATTTATCCAGTGATATTTAGTTTTGGACTAATAGCATTTGGTATGCTAGGTATGGGACCTGTTACTATAGCAGTAGATAGCTATGGGCCAGTAACAGATAATGCTCAATCTATTTATGAATTATCATTAATAGAAGAAATTCCAGATATAGACAAAGAGATAGAAAGGGATTTCAATTTTAAACCGAATTTTGATGATGCAAAAAATTATTTAGAAGCTAATGATGGTGCAGGTAATACATTCAAAGCCACTGCTAAGCCAGTTCTAATTGGTACAGCAGTTGTAGGTGCTACTACTATGATTTTTTCTATTATTTTAGTTATAAAAAATACATTAGGAATAGATCCTGCTCAAATATTAAATTTATTAAATCCTTTTACAATTTTAGGATTTTTATTAGGTGGCAGTGTGATATATTGGTTTAGTGGAGCAGCTAATCATGCTGTAAATGCAGGTGCTGGCAAAGCTGTTAATTATATCAAGCAACATATACAATTAGATATAGATGCTCCCAAAAAAGCTTCTACTAAAACCTCAAAAGAAGTGGTGCGCATTTGTACCATATATGCTCAGAATGGAATGATTAACATTTTTATTGCTGTTTTTTCTTTTGCCTTAGCTTTTGCTTTTTTCTCATCACCTGCCTATGATATTAATGCAGTATCATTTTTTGTAAGTTATTTGATTTCTATAGCATTTTTTGGATTAATGCAAGCAGTGTTTATGGCTAATGCCGGTGGTGTATGGGATAATGCAAAAAAAATCGTAGAGGTTGATATGAAACAAAAAGGGACACCACTTCACGATGCTACAGTAATAGGAGATACCGTAGGGGATCCTTTCAAAGATACTGCCTCAGTTTCTTTAAATCCTATAATAAAATTTACTACCTTATTTGGCTTGCTAGCTATGGAAATAGCTATTAGCGAAGGATTTAGAAATATAGCTCCATACATAGGTATAGTATTTTTAATAATTGCTATATTTTTCGCTATGAGATCATTCTTTGGGCTAAATGTAAAAGAATAATTTATTTACATTATTTGAGAAAATAATAAAAATTTTTATTAAAATACGCTTTTAGATAATAAAATCTTTTTCAGCTTTTTGTATTAAAAGAATAACTTTACAATAATTTGCAAGCTTTCTCAAGGAGACTTTTATTAATTTATTCAAAATCAATTATACTCATAATAAATATAGTTATTACCGAGAATGTATCAGTAATAATTTAGTTTTTAATTAAACGTCTAATTCAATAAATTAATCTAATAAATTATGAAAATTATAATAAAAAAATTTGGTTATTTCAATTTTTTTTGTAAATTTGTATTTAAAGAATTTAAAAAAATTTTATTATGAAATCAAAATTTTACCTTTTCATATTAATAATATCAATCTTATGCTTATCTTCATAGTTGCAAAAAAAAACCGACTTATTACATGCCAAAGGAATTTAAAGAATATGTGGATTTCCCTGTTGGCTCTTACTGGGTTTATGAAGATTCAATCTCTGGTATAAAGGATAGTATATACCTATATGGAAGAAATTTGACAATTTACGAATTTGAACAGAATTATTTTAACTATGAAAGATTAGAGCAAAATTTTTATTCGTCATACAATAATTATTTACGAGCACAAAGTTGCTTATTCTCAGACGATCCATCATTTTACGAATATAGCGGATATGGATATTATGCGATGAGAAAAAATTGGAATGTTGAATATATTATAAAATATGATTCACTTAAAATTTTAGATGAATGGTATAAAAATGTATATTGTATATATACATATGCAAAAAATAAAATTTATTATTATTGGGTAAAAAATATTGGTTTAATAAAAAAAGAAAATGTAGATTCTTCTGAAAATTGGCTATTAAAATCATATCATATAAATAATTAAAACCTAAAAAATATAAAAAAAATATGAGGCCAAAAATACTTTTAACATTTCTCTTTTTCATAATTGTGCAGTTTTGTTTTGGACAAAATGAATGGGCGCCAATTGGAGCAAAGTGGTACTATACTCTGAAATTTGCAAGCACTAATGCAGAAGATTTTAATATTATAGAATCAATGAAAGATACTGTAATTAATACTATAACCTGTAAAAAAATATTACGATTAAATATTACATGCGATGATCGGCCACAAATTGAATTTATGTACGAAGATAGTAACAGAGTTTATTTTTATGATGAATATTCAAATAAATTTAATTTATTATATGATTTTAATAAAACACCTGGCGAAACATGGTATATCCAAGTAAATGATAATAGTAATAATCCCGATTCTTTATTAGTTCATGTAGATTCAATTTCTACGATAATAATAAACGGTATTCCTCTTAAGGTATTATACACAACAATTGGCAGTACAACTAATTGGGTCGGATACAGCGGAAAAATAACTGAAAAGTTGGGACATGATCGTAATATGTTTCCTTTTATCAATTCCGCTTGCGATTTGAATTTTAATAATGGGTTAAGATGTTATGAAGATTCGTTATTAGGGAATTATCAGACTGGAATTGCACCCATTTGTGATTATACTAATGTTGGGATTGCAGAAATATTCTCAGTTGCAGATTTTAATTTACATCCAAATCCCGTATTAGATTACTTATATTTTAATAATTTGAAACACGACCAACTTATAGTTAATATTTATAATATATTTGGTGAGATAGTAAAGAGTTGTATAACAAATAGTGATAAAATTAATCTTCAATATTTAACTAAAGGATTCTATATTATCACATTTTCAAGTTTGGATAATAAAATTATTCATATATCAACATTTTTAAAATAAACAAAGAAATGAAAAAATATTTTTATTATACTTTAGTATTGAAAGTTTTTTCATTAAAACTTGTATTTCTCAAACTTGTTTGACAGATACAAATGGAATTTATAGCATTCTAAAATCATTAAATAATGCTTGTTGCGAAGACTTTATGAATTATTCTTTTGAAAATGCTACACAAACGCTAATAAAAACAGTAAGATTAACTTTTCATATATTTTCAAATGATGATAGCCCTGGAAATTTTCAAAATAATGCAACAGATAAATTATATTTAAAATGTAATTCTATTTTGTAATTATAATATTAGCCATCTTGGTACATTAAATATTGGAATTAAAATAGGCGTTTAGATAATAAAGTCTTTTTCAGCTTTTTATATTAAAATAATACCTTTACAAAAATTAATAAGCTTTAGCAATGCCGCATTGGGAAATAATTTGCAATAAAACAAGCAAGCCGCGTAGGATAGAAGGGTTAACACTTATCTCGTCTTGAAAAAGTTGCATTAATTACTTGAATTTAATCGTTATAAAACTTACTTATTTATAATTATTAATACATCTCACTATTGCTGCGCTTTTTGTAAATAATAATTAGCACTGTCTATAATACCAAGATTTTTATATGCTAAACCCATATTTTGCATAATGTTTTTGCTATTTGGATTTAATTTATATGCTTGTTTGAAATAGTTTAAAGCATCCAAAGATCTACCTTGCATACCATATAATACTCCTAAATTTTCTAAGGCTGCAGAATTTGTAGGATTGCATTTCACAGCTTTCAATAGATATTGCTCTGCTACTTTATTATTAGCTAAATATCTAGCATATATCTCTCCTAATTGATTATATGCGTCTGCATGACAATTATCTTTTTCAATTATCTTATTTAAAGTTAAAATTGCTGAATCTATTTGCATAGTAGTTTTATAAACTAATGCAAGCTGAAACAGGTAATTAGTAGAATCAGGATATTTATTTATGAGAAATTTAAAAGCACGCTGTGCTACATCATAGACTGAATCATTTAAAGCATTAACTCCCACTGCATATATATTGTTATATGGTGTGGGAATATTAGGATTTAGCTTTGCACAAGTTAAATAATTTTCTAACGATAAATCATAGTTTTTCAGATAGAAGTGTGCTTTGCCACCTAGATCGTATACACCATAATAATTGGGATATATCTCTCCTCCACGTTGTAAATATTTCAATGCTTCTACGAGCAATTTTTCTCTTTTATTTGGATTATTAGTTTTTTCAGCTTCTTTTATTAAAACTTCTGCAGCAGATACTTGTACTTTTGCACTATTATTTGATGTTTTAGCATCCGTAGTGAATAAAGTCAAATTGTCTTTCCACACAAAACTTCTACTAACTGTTTTGACTCCATACAAAGCTAAAATTGTTATCAAAACATACATTGCCCACTTTGGGCTTCTCTCTCCCCATTTTGCAAATAACCAACCAACTGCTAATGTAAATCCTGCTGATGCAGAAAATATAAATCGCTCATTCATAAATGTACCTACATTAAATAGTAGGTTAGAAACCATAGAAAAATTTGCTATAAACATCAATATAGCAAAGGCTATTATTGGTTTTCTTTTCCACGATTTTATTAAGATATAGATAATTGCTAGTACCAGTATTATTGCCAACCACACTCTAAAATCACCAAAATTTAATATTGGTATTTGCTTAGGATAATAATCATGTGTGAGTGGATGTGGGAAAATTAATAATTTGAAATATATCAACCAAGTGAAAAGTACTGTAGCTATCTCTTCTGTTTTAGTAGAATTGATAAAAGGATTATTTAATAGCTCTTTTGGTATTTCAGTATTGAGAAAAGCTCCGAGCACTTGAGAACGAATAAATATAAATAAAGCTGCTGGTATCAAAAGTACTACAAATGAGTTAATAATGTATTTTTTAGAAAATGATTTATGAGTAAATAATAACCAAAACAACCACACACCTAACCAAGTGAGAGCATTCTCTTTAGATAATAAAGCTATGAAAAAGATAAATCCGGATAAAAACAATTTATAAATTTTAGGTTTATTATGATAAGATAGCAAAAGTAATATGGCACCTAATGAACCAAGCATAGAAAATATCTCATCTAAACTTTTGATATTGCACACTACCTCAGTATGAATAGGATGGAAAAGATATAGCACTGTAGCTAAAAAAGCAATTAATTTAGCATTTTCTTTATTAAAAGGAGGGAAAGACAGTAAAGCTTTGATAGTGAGAAAAAGAATGACCATTAGTAGGGCATATGAGAGAATATTTGTGAGATGACCTATCCATGGATGAAAACCAAATAATTCTTTTTGAATAGCAAAGATAAATTGAGTAAATGGACGGTAACGACCACCAGCCACTATTTGTTTCCCTTCACCAAAGAAACCTTCGAATAAATCATGAGTGAAGATATCTTTCACTCCTTTGAGACCTTGCTGAGTGTACTTATTACCTGTCATTACTAGTGCGTCATCCAAAGTATAATCAAAAGTAATTGTAGGTAAATACAGGATAGTAGCGGCTATAAATAGAAACCAGCACAATTTTTTATTAGGATATTCTGTAATCTTAGTAATCCATGGTTTCTTTGCTAAAGTCTTCATACAATAAATATTTTTTACGAATTTGCATAAAATTTTCTAAATCTTTTTGCCATGAAGCTCTAATCTGATCAGCTGTTAATCCTTGAATTATTTGCTTTCTTAGTAAATCTGTTCCAGCTAATTTATCAAAAAATGGTAAAATAAAGAATTTATCTTTTTCTTTGGAGCATTTGTAACTTTCTATGAGTAAGTCTAAATATATTTTTCTATAATATTTCAAAAAGTGCGTTGAGAAATTAGTAAGATCTATTCCTTTACATGCAATATTTTTATAAGGCGGATTAATAGATTTATCTGGAATAGAAATCGGAGTAAAAATCGTATCATTAATGCAAAAATCTGGAGCTCCTAGAAGAGTAAAAGGCTTATCAGTTCCCCTACCCACACTCATCATAGTTCCTTCAAATAATACCAAATGAGGATATGCATATATTGCAGCCATATTGGGTAAATTAGGTGATGGAGAGAAATTTATTTCTATCAATGAATCATGTGTATAATTTCGGCATTTGATTACTTCTAAATCACAACGTTCTCGAGATGTTAACCAATTTTGATCATTTATCATCATTGATAGCTCTCCAATAGTCATGCCATATACTAGTGGAATAGGTGCCACTCCTACAAAAGAAGCCAATCGCATATCTAATACAGGACCATCAATAAAATAACCATTAGGATTGGCTCTATCCAAAATTATTACTGGAATTTTTTTTAAAGCACATGCATCCATCATATAAAATATAGTGCTTATATATGTGAAACATCTAACACCCACATCTTGCAGATCTATCAAAATGATATCTACATTATCTAAATCAAATGGAGTAGGTTTGTATTTATCTCCATAAAGAGAAATTATTTGTATATAGTTTTTATTTACAGTTTTGTATTTGTCGTTAAATATTTTTTTACCATCAGGTTGATCAACATAAAATCCATGCTCTGGAGTAAAAATTTTGCTTACTTTTATACCATTTATAACAAGTGAATCTATTAAATGTCTTTCATAAATTTTGCTATTATTATTACATAGAATGCCTACATTTTTATTTTTTAATTTATAAAAATATTCCTCAGTAAGCTCTATTGCTGGAACATATTGTCCTAATAGGCTAACATTAAAAAATATTAGCCCAATAAAAAATAAAAAAATATATTTTTTACAAAAAATCATATTACAAAAATAAATAAAAAAATAAATATATTGTATTTTATATTATTGATAATTAATCTGGTAATGAAAAATTAAAACTTTAAATAATATCAATTTTTTTGGTTATATAACGTTTATTGTGGGTTAATTATTTTACCACAAAGGGCACCAAGATATTACACAAAGTTCACAAAGTGCCATTTTTAAGACTTTTAATTCTAGTATTCTCTGTGTTCTTTGTGCCTGCTTTGAGAACTTTGTGGTTAATATTTAACTGTCTAATAATAAATTTCATTTTTATAAAATTACTTTTTTAATCTTTGCCCACTTAAAATGTTATAGAACCAATTTTTTTAATTTAAATATTTTTGCATAATAAATAAAAAAATTAGCTTTGTTTTCAGCTTAAACTCTTGCAATTTTTCATTCATTTTGATAGTTTTTTACGATATTTATCTACATAATAATTCTTTCATATTTGAAAAATTACTATTAATTTTGACAATAAATTTCATATGTTAGGACACAGTTCTTTTAATAAATATAAAAAAATTTGTTTTTTACAAATTTTTATTATTTTCTCTTTTAATCTTTTCTCGCAGGGAATAGCAGTTGGCAGCTGGCGATATCATTTACCTTTTAATAATGTAATAGGAGTAGCTAGTACTGGTAATTTATTCTGGGCATGCAATTCATATTATTTATATAGTTTCGATATTTCTACTAGCGAAATCACTATTTATAGCAAATTAAATAAATTATCAGATATAAAGATAAATGCTTTTACTTTTGATAAAGCTCATTCAATAATGATTTTAGGATATCAAAATGGGAATATTGATATTTTTAATTACAATAATTTAACTATTCGTAATGTGCCAGATATATATTTGAAATCAATGATGGGGTCCAAAAGCATCAATAATATTTATGTAAAAGATAATTTTATTTATTTTTCTTGTGATTTTGGCATAGCTATATATGATTTAAATAAAAATGAATTTAAAAATACTTATTATTTATCTCAATATATGCAAAATAAAAAGGTAAAAGCCACATTTATTTATAATGATTATTTGTACTCAGTTTTTGATACGATCATTATCTATGCTCCCCTAGATGGTAGCAATCTAAATGATTTTACAAATTGGAATACTTTTTTTGCTACTAATTCAGAAATTATATATGCCAATGTGTTAAATAATAATTTATATGCTGTCATAGATAGTGGATGGAATGATTTAATTATTAAATATAATGTCAATCATTGGGATACCATTATCGATACACTTCACTTTAATATTAATAAGGTCGTTTTTGATAATAATGAGTTTATTATTTTAGCAGAAGGGTCTGTTTTTATATATGATAATTCATGGAATTTAAAATATAAAATATATCAATATTTTCCAAATGATGATGTACCATATCCTTTAGATGCTATTTATTCGGCAGATAAAAAATATTTAATAATTGGAGATAAAAATGTTGGATTAGCTTATAATTGGAATGATACATGGAATAATAGAATCGTTACTCCCTCTGGTCCATCATCAGATCAATGTTTTAAGGTATCATATAGTAATGAAGCCATTTTGTCTACAGCTGGAGGTTATGATATGTCTTTTGATAATCTATGGAATCAAATTAATGTAGAAATTTTTAGAAATGAAAATTGGTCAATATATAATAGTGATAAATTTCCTGAACTTTCTAATGTAAGAGATGGTATTAAAGCATTAATAGATCCTTTTAATGCTAATCGTTTATTTATTGCTACATATGGATATGGACTAATTGAAATAAACAATAATATTGTAAAAATATTTAATGATACGAATTCTATTTTACCATCTACACTTGGTATAACTGGATTTTGTAGAATTAGCGATATACAGTTTGATTCTGCTGGTAATCTATGGATATTAGTAGCTGGAGCTAATGAATTCACCGTCTATAAAACTAATGGACAAATGGTTAGGTTACCTATAAGCTCTTCTATTAGTAATAATAACCCTGGAGAAATGATTATAGATGAAAATAATAATAATGTGTATGTCCCTTTTCCACGTGGCAGTGGAGGAGTTTTGGTCTTTAAATATAACGGTACCATAGATAATACTTCTGATGATAGATCTATGATATTGACTACTCAAGCTGGCAACGGTAAACTACCAAGTAATACTGTTTATTCACTTGCTATAGACAAAAATGATCAGCTATGGTTAGCTACTAGTGAGGGTGTAGCAGTTATTTATAATACTCATAATTTTTTTACCGCAAATTCATTTGATGCATCGCAAATAATTCTAGAAGTAGATGGCTATGCCATGCCTATGCTCATTTCAGAAAAAGTAAATAAAATAGAAATCGATGGAGCTAATAGGAAATGGTTTGCTACGGATAATGCAGGGATTTTTACTTTCTCACCTAATGGAGATAAAGAAATATATCATTTTACTGATAAAAATTCTCCTTTACTAAGCAATAAAGTAATCAGTCTGACCATTGATCCAATTACTGGAGAAGTATTTGCAGCTACCGATTTAGGATTAGTCTCTTATCGTAGTAATGCGATAGAACCTTTTACAGAAATGCAAGAAATAAAAATTTTTCCTAATCCTGTTCCTGCAGATATTAATGGATACATTACTATGGATGGCCTACCAGAGGATAGTTATGTTACCATTACAGATTCATATGGTAAAGTAGTTTATAAAACAAAATCTTTAGGTGGTAGAGCCACATGGAATGGAGTGGATGTTTACAATAATAAAGCCAAAAGAGGTGTTTATGTTGTCTGGGTTAGCAATGATGATGGCTCCATAACAGGTACTGGTAAGTTTTTTATTGAATAAAAAATGAATAAAACTACTCTAGCATATATACTACATTCTATCCCATATACTAAAAAAGCATATATCATTCATTCTTTGGCACCTATGGGAAGAGTTGCATTTTTTCTTCCTTCTATATCACCTAAAAATAAATCTTATGAATATATTAAAATTCCATTAGTAAATGTGGAAATTACTTATAATGAATTAACAACAAGACAACATTTATACAAAATAGATCAAATATATTTGTATAGTTTCCCAGAAATGATATCTGAACATATACTACACTCTGCAGTAGCCACTTTCATGACTGAAATTATAATGAAAATAACCCCTCAAGATTTATACGATACTCAACTATATGATATTTTAACAATATTTGTTGATAAATTAAATAAATGGGAAAAAATTCCTAATGCATTCATACTTTCATTTATGGCAAATATTTTAGAATATCTAGGTATATTAAGTAGGAAAAATTATAGTACGATAGATGCTATGCCACATTATGAATCTTTACTAAACACAATGGAATATTTATATCTACAACCAATTAATTCACAAGACGATGAAATAACGCTGCCATCCAGCCCTTACCACTTATTGAATTTGACGATCCAGTATTTACAATCACAAGATATTTTGACTAGCGAGATAAAGAGTTTAAAAGTCCTCAGGGAAGTATTTTATTAGAATTGAGATTGTTTTAATAATCATGGGGCATAATTAATTGATATTGAGTGAGCTAAAGCGGCTATAGAGAATAAGGATTTGAAATAAATAATAATTTTTATTGTTTAAATTTAAGTATTATATCAATATTTTAACTTCATCAAACTCCAATACCGCTCCCATGCCCATCTATCGTGCGATGACAAGTTCAAAAGTCGTCCAATATCTGATTCTATATTGGCTTTCAAATATTTATTCATCACTACAAACCACATAAGGTAGTTCTGTAGATACTTTGTAGCTACTCCTCTGAATCTTAGCATCCAAACCAGAAAATTAGTTATCTTTTTTTCTGCTATGTTTACGCTATAAATTGCCAATCCTTTTGTTTTACGTCTAACTAATACTTTTTTGCTTGGTGATTCTTTCACTGCTTGTTTGAACTCATCGTTAGGCTTAAAACATATCAAATTTTTCTCTGATACTCTTCGCTTTAACTCTTCTTTTATCTGACTGTTCTGGACTCTATTTTCTCCGGTGTGTTTGAAAAGCAAATT
>LFTI01000097.1 GCA_001513285.1 Rikenellaceae bacterium DTU049 | reverse complement strand
CCGGAATATTTTCAATCATCAAAAGATAATACTCACTATCCACCTCTGCATATTCAGCACTGATGAATAGAATATTAATTTCACCTTTTATACCATATGGTTTTTGAGTGTGTCCAACCCGAATAATTTCTTTTGGCGAGATCATTTTTTATCTTCTTCTCTGGTGTCTGATGTTCTTAAGTTTATCGCGACTTGGTGCAGTCTTTACTTCAGGAATAACGTAGTCTTCACTTGAATATTTTAATTTACCTCCCGAAAGATCGGCAAGGTCTTCATATATCTTTTCGTCGTCTACATTCTTATTCCATTGAACATAAGATTTCTTCATCTGGCTTGCAATCATTTTCACAAGCTGCACCTTTTTATCTCCTTCTTCCATTTTTGCAGCTATATCAATAATCTTCTCCAATATTTTACCATAATGACGATACTTCATTGTGGCCCTACTATATTCAATTTTTCCGGGAGCTGAATATAATTCCTCTCTCTTTATAATTTCATATGGATACTCAATATCGAGTTTAAAATCAGACATTATTGCCAAATGATCCCAAAGGATGTGCTTAAAGTTATTTACATCACGCAAATGGGGAAACATATTTCCCATAACATTAATTACAGAGTAGGCGCATATTTTGCGCTTCTCGGGATCCTCAATCGCAACACAATGATTTATCATATTATGAATATTTCTTCCATATTCAGGCATGGTAAGCTTAACCTTTTGTGTATTATATTGCATAATTACTTAATTTATTCTTTAAATGTTTCAATTTCAACTATCTCAGTTTAAGCACATCTCCATCTTCGGGGATATACTCATAATTCTTTTTATTCAAGCGGTAAAGATTTCGGAGTTGTATGCCATACTTTTGCGAAATGCTATACATCGATTCACCCACCTGAACAGTATGATACTCATATCCCTTATCGGCTCTTGTTTTCTTTTTCTGAAAGTATACAAGATCGCCCTCGCTTAAAGGAAAA
>LFTI01000031.1 GCA_001513285.1 Rikenellaceae bacterium DTU049 | reverse complement strand
ACTAAATCTTCTGGTGCACCCACTATTACACCCTTACCATTTTCCATGAGCCACAGTTTATCTGCCACCTGCATAGCTGTTTCAAGTTCATGTGTAGATATAATTATTGTTTTTCCTGTATCTCGTGCTAACTTCTGTAGCAGGAGCAATATATTTATACGGTTCGACAGATCAAGATGGGATGTAGGTTCATCAAGAAGAATTAGTGGAGTATCCTGTGCAAGTGCGCGGGCTATAAACACTCTTTGCCTTTCACCATCAGATAATTCATAAATATTTCTATCATCAAATCCTTCTAGATGGGTCATTTTCATTGCATCAGAAATAATCTCATTGTCTCTTTCTGATAAGCTACCTAACCAACCGGTGTATGGATCACGCCCAATTGAAATAAGTTCTCTTACATTAAAAGACGCAACCGAGTGCTGACCAGTAAGTACAACCGACAATAATCGGGCCCTCTTCTCGGGTTTCAGGTTAACTAAATCTCTATTTTCAAGTAATATCTCTCCGCTATAAATTGGTTGCAGACATGCAATCGAACGTATGAGGGTTGATTTTCCACAGCCATTTTTCCCTATCAGTGCAATAAGCTCTCCTCTATCGGCAGATAGATTGAGGTTATGTTGAATCGTTTTTGTCCTGTTTTTATCAGGATATCCTATAGTTATATCAGAGAGTTTAAGAAAAGGCATATTACTCATCCAAAAGTCCTTCCGGGAGATTCATCTCAATGATTTTCAATTCCTCATCAATAGTAGTAATAAAATCTTCTGTTGCAGGAATCAATATCTCCTTTTCTCCATTATCCAATATAAACAGTGTGTTTATAGTTGACTCGTCAACGCTACTTATTTTTCCAATTAGTGCGCCATCTGTTCCTACTACGTCGTAGCCAATAAAATAATTCCAACCTGTAGCTCCACTATCTTCTGTTTCTTTCACCACACCTCGAGGCATATAAACTTCAAGGTTAATATATTTAGATGCAATCTTCTCATCTTTTATATCCTCAAACTTCACTCGTGCAGCAACATCGGTTGTAAATGTGAAATCTTCAATAAAAAATGGTACCGGAATATTTTCAATCATCAAAAGATAATACTCACTATCCACCTCTGCATATTCAGCACTG
>LFTI01000002.1 GCA_001513285.1 Rikenellaceae bacterium DTU049 | reverse complement strand
GTATGTGTATATGGAGTTGAGATTAAATCCAATATTAATTTTAAAAGATTAATCTTCTACTTTTCCCCATATCCCCCTTTTTTTATAAATCCTTTTTTTTTCATATTTTTGAAAAAATTCTTTCTTAAAATATTTTTTTATGAACCTCTCTATTATCATTCCTCTTTTTAATGAAGAAAATACTATTGCTACACTTTTAGATAAATTAATTTCTTTGTCTTTTTCATCATTTATTAATTCTGTAGAAATAATCATCGTCGATGACTGTAGTACTGACACTTCTCATAATGTAGTTTCTGAATTTATTAAAAATAATAATTTTCAAATTAAATTATTATCAAATCCAGTAAATAAAGGAAAAGGGTATGCAGTCAGACAAGGAATTAAAGCAGCTAATGGTGATTTGATATTAATTCAAGATGCGGATTTAGAATTAGATCCTAATGATATTCCTAAAATGTTAAATGCATTATATGAATTGAACATAGATTTTGTGAATGGTAGTAGATATTTGCCTGGTATAGTGCGTCCCTTACCATCTTTTAGTAGATATATGGGAAATAGATTATTTACGTTACTAACTTCTTTATTAATAAATGTTAAAATTTCAGATGTGGCTTGTGGATATAAGCTTTTCAAGAAAAATTTACTCGATAAAATAAGTTTAAAAGAGAACGGTTTTGGTTTTGAAGCTGAACTTATCATAAAAACTATGCGTATAAATCCTACTAAAGTTGCTGAGGTTCCAGTGCAATATATTCCTCGAACTATTACTACAGGAAAAAAATTAAAAAATAGGCACGCCTTTGGTATATTATGGGTAATTTTGAAATATGGACTTTTTAGATTCAAATGATGAGTATTAAAAGTTTTAAAATGAATAAATTTGATTTTTCCATTGATAAAATTGTAATTTTTATTATAATTACATTGATGTGCATAAATATGCTCAATGTGAAAATGTGGAAAGAAAAAGAACTT
>LFTI01000088.1 GCA_001513285.1 Rikenellaceae bacterium DTU049 | reverse complement strand
TACGAAAAAGGAGAACCTGTTTATTGTATTTATGTTGCTATTGGTCAAAAAAGTAGTACTGTAGCTCAAACAGTTAAAATCCTTGAAGATAAAGGTGCTATGCCTTATACAGTTGTAATATCTGCTCCCGCTTCGGATCCTGCAGCATATAGATTATATGCTCCATATGCTGGTGCAGCAATAGGAGAATATTTTCGTGATACTGGTAGAGATGCATTGGTAGTGTATGATGACTTGTCTAAGCAAGCTGTATCATATAGAGAAGTATCTTTACTACTTCGTCGTCCTCCTGGACGTGAAGCTTATCCTGGAGATATATTTTATTTGCATTCTCGACTACTCGAACGTGCAGCAAAAATCATAAGAAATGATGAAGTAGCTAGACAAATGAATGATATCCCAGAAAGTATTAGAGATAAAGTAAAAGGTGGTGGGTCATTAACAGCTCTGCCAATTATAGAAACACAAGCAGGTGATGTTTCGGCTTATATTCCTACTAATGTAATTTCTATTACCGATGGACAAATATTCCTAGAGACAGATCTATTCAATGCTGGTGTACGCCCCGCTATTAACGTAGGAATATCAGTAAGTAGAGTTGGTGGTAATGCTCAATTAAAAGCTATGAAAAAAGTCGCTGGTACACTAAAAATAGACCAAGCTCAATATAGAGAACTAGAAGCTTTTACTAAATTTGGAAGCGATCTCGATGCTGCTACTATGGCAGTATTAGATAAAGGTGCTCGTAATGTAGAACTGCTAAAACAACCTCAATATTCTCCTATGCCAGTAGAGAAACAAATAGCAATAATGTTTGTAGGTACTCATGGCTTAATAAGAAATGTCCCTATTAATAAAGTTAGAAATTTTGAAGAAACTTACCTTCATAAATTAGAATCTTTACATCCTGAAATTTTAGAAACTTTAAAGCAAGGTGTTATTAATGAAGAAATAGAAAATAAATTGACTGACCTAGCTAAAGAAGTATCTAAACAATTTGAAGAAAAAAAATAAATTATGGCTACATTAAAAGCTATTAAAACACGTATTAAATCTATTGAGTCCACACAGCAGATAACTCAAGCAATGAAGCTAGTATCTGCAGCTAAACTTAGAAGAACACAAGATAGAATAATACATCTAAGAGAATATTCAAAAATATTAACTGATTTTCTACAATTGGTATTTGATGAAGATAATGCCTCTATCTCTACTTTTTTTAATGAACGTACTGAAGGTAAAATATTACTTGTAGCTTTTTCATCTAATAGAGGATTGTGTGGCACTTTTAATGCTAATGTCGTTAGAGAAGTTAATAATTATGTAAATAGCCTCTCAAACGAAGAAAGAAATAATTTGGAAATAATAACAATAGGGAAAAAAGTTTTTGATGGCATTAAGAAAAACAATTATCCAATAATAGCTAAATATGATGAACTGATAGATAAATTAGATTATGATATTATTAAAAATTTATCTGCTCAATGGGTAAAAGATTTCATAGAAATGAAATATAAAAAAATTGTTTTCATACATAACAAATTTAAAAATGCTGCTCAACAATATGTAAATAATTATCAATTTTTACCTTTAACATTGAAAAAAGAAAATAACGACAATGACTTATTTATTTTAGAACCCCCAAAAAATGAATTTGCTAAAATACTTTTACCTAAATATTTAAACACTATTGCTTACCAAATATTTCTAGATTCTTCTGTCAGTGAGCATGGAGCTAGAATGACGGCGATGAGTAAAGCCACTGATAACGCAAAAGAATTATTAAAGGATTTGAATTTACAATATAATAAAGCACGTCAAGACGCCATCACTAAAGAATTAATAGAAATAGCTAATGGTGTAGAAGCCCTTAAAGGATAATTGAATTTTTTTTTTGATTTATAAAAAATTATATGAGAGAGAGCATATTTGCAAATATGCTCTCTCTTTATTATGATAAAAATGTTTAACTTTTAATGTCATATTTTTTTCTTATAAACTTACATTTTTGTAATGATATATATTATTACAAAAATAGTTTAATAAAAAGTACCATGGTCGATTTTTGAACCTATTATAAAACAAAAAGATGAATATCAAAGTCGTTTTAGGGGTTTATAAATTAAAAAATATTGCCATGACATACAAAGTTTAACAAAACAATGTAACTTAATTTTAAACTCTTTGTTTAAGTATCGCCCATCTTATTATTCCTTCAAATATTAATAAAATAAAAGCTATAAATAGAGGTATATAATAAATATCTTTGTGAGATACAATAGTGCTATAATGAAATCTGGTTTTTTCTAATTGATCTATTTCTGCGAATATCTTTTTTAATGATTCATTATCTGTAGCTCTAAAATATTTGCCATCTGTACTTTGGGCTATATTTATTAATAAATCCTCATCTATCATTACATCTACATAGTCATATACTATTCTACCGAATGGATCTTGAAAAGGATAAGGAGCTTTACCTATAGTACCAATGCCAATAGCATAAATATGTATTCCCATATTTTGAGCAATTTCTGCCGCTGTTAATGGGTCTACATAACCTGCATTATTTACACCATCTGTTAATAGAATAATTACTTTACTATTAGCTTCACTTTTTTCTAATCTTGAAATAGCTATCATTAGGCCATCTCCTATGGCAGTACCATCTTCTATTATTCCAGTTTTTAGTTGTTTTAGTTGATATTTTAATATTTCATGGTCATATGTTATTGGGCAAGCCGTATATGCTGATCCACTAAATGCTACTAATCCTATTCTATCATTTGGTCTTTTATCTATAAATTCTACTGCTATATTTTTAGCTGCTTCCAATCTATTAGGTCTAAAGTCTTGAGCTAGCATACTTCCAGATATATCATTAGCTATCACTATATCTATACCTTCGTGATCTACTGATGAGGACACATTCTTTAATTGTGGCCTACTCATAGCAATTATTATGAATGTGAGTGCTAATAACCTAAGATATGGTAATAATTGGAATAAAATTATTCTAAAATTTTTTGTTTTTAATGGTAGAGCATTGATATGTGGCCAATTTATGTAATTATATTTTTTATAAGAACGTTTTTTTACATTCCACCACCACAATACTGGAATGATTAATAATAGTAATAGGACGTACGGATATTGTATTATTAGATTATTCATGTTGTTGATTCTTTAATTGCTCTTGTTCCCAAAGATATTGTGTAAATTTTTCACAAAATTCATAATCTCTAAATCTTTCTTCTATTGTAGGAGAATATTTTGCAAATTTTGCTAAATCAGATGTATTTAAAAAGATCTGTAAATTAGTTAATAAATCTTTTGCATTGCAGTATTTATGCATCTCTATGAATAGTTCAGATGAGAGCATTTCAAAGGCATTTATATTGTACAATCTAAATAAAAATCTACGTAATACATCGGTAAGTTTCGTATAATACTCTTTTGCATTCATTTGAGTAATACCATTATTATCTTTTAGTTGTTGTAATGATTGCTTAACTTCTTCTATTGGAGAAATGTATGGATTATATTTATATGCTTCAATTGACTTTTTCTTTTTTCTGTTTTTGTTAATTACAATTATGATGATAATTAAAATTATTATAGCTATAACTATCAAAAGCCATATCCACCATTTACTTTGTGAAGGTGGCTCTGCAATATCATAAATATCTTTTATTGGTTTAAAGGCTTGTGAAGTATCTATCGGCATAGGTATTACGTTTAAAGCTATGCTATCAATATTTAGTTTTGTTGTTTTTTGTTTATTCTTATACAAAATTTCAATATCAATTGGAGGTAATATAAATTTGCCTGAGTCAAATCCAGTAATAAATAATTGTTTCTCCCAAGTTTGTTCATTTATTTTAGACCAAGGTCTTTCTTTATATATATGTATTTTACTAGGAAGTTTTTTAGTAAATTTTGAGCTTATAGAATCTATTGCGTAGTTTAATGATTTAATATTGATTTTAATATTTGAAATTTCACCTAGATAAATAGTATCTTTCGGAATAGTAATTATTTGCTCTAATTCAATATTTTGTGCTTTTATAAAAGGAGAGGCATATAATAAAGCGATAAAAAGAAATATTTTTTTTAAAGTAAAATTTGATCTAGTCATAATGAATTATTAAAAAATTAAACTAATCTTTTTTCTCTTTTTTTAAATAGTGCTGTGAGTAATGGGATGTAGTCTATATGAGTATCTATAGTTAGGAAATCGATATTATGTTTTTTGCAAGTTTTTTCTAAATAGTTATGATGCACTTGATAAACATCCATCCATGCTTTTTGGAATTTTTTATCTCTGAGATCTACAGGGAAAAACTTATCAGATTCTGGATCATATGTTATTACGAAACCATTGTCTGGAGGAGTTATTTCTATGTTATCTACGATTTGAATGCAAATAAAATCATGTTTTCTATTAGTTATGCCCATAGCTAATTCATATTGAGTATCATAGAAATCTGATATTAAAAAAACTATACTACGTTTGGGTATTACATGATTTAGGTATTCTAATGCATTTTTAATATTTGTTTTTGAGCTTTTAGGTTCATAAGCTAATATTTCTCTGATAATAGCTAAAATATGAGAAAGTCCTTTTTTGGGAGGAATAAACTTTTCTATTATATCCGAGAATAGTATTACGCCAATGCGGTCATTATTTTTAAGTGCAGAGAAAGCTAATATGCCAGCAATTTCGGATATTAATTCATTTTTCATTTTGGCAGTACTGCCGAAAATCGTAGAGCGACTAACGTCAATCATAAAAATTAGTGTGAGCTCACGTTCTTCTTGATATACTTTGATGTAGGGGTGATTATGTCTAGCAGTTACATTCCATTCAATATCTCGTATATCATCACCATAAACATATTCTCTCAAATCGCTATAAGCCATCCCCTTGCCTTTAAAAGCACTTTGATATTGCCCTGCAAACATTTGATTAGATAGTTTACGAGCTGTTATGGATATATGTCTAACTTTTTTCCTTAAATCTTCTACTTTTATGCTCATGGCACTTCTATTACATTTAATATGTCTGCGATGAATTGATCTGAACTTATATTCTCTGCTTCAGCTTCATAAGTCATACCTATTCTATGACGTAACACGTCAAAAGCAATAGCTCTCACATCTTCTGGTATTACATATCCACGACGATGGATAAATGCATATGCTTTAGCTGCTAATGCCATATATATGCTAGCTCTGGGAGAGGCTCCGTAGCGTACCATATTTTTATATTGTGGTAATCTGTATGCATCTGGCTGTATAGTGGCATAATTGATATCTATAATGTAGTTACGAATTTTTTCATCCATATAAACATCTAGGACTAATTTTTGAGCATTTAATATTTGTTCTGAATTAGCTACAGCATTAATAGTAGGGAATTGTTCTTTTAGATTTAAGTCTATGATATATTTCAATTCATTTTTTTGCGGATAATCTACTATGACTTTCATCATGAAACGATCTACCTGTGCCTCTGGTAATGGGTATGTACCCTCTTGCTCGAGGGGATTTTCTGTAGCCATCACTATAAATGGATTAGGTAAAACATATGTCTCATTACCAATTGTTACTTGTCTTTCTTGCATTGCTTCTAATAATGCACTTTGCACTTTTGCTGGTGCTCTATTAATTTCATCTGCCAATATGAAATTAGCAAATATTGGACCTTGTCTTACCTGAAATTCCTCTGAACGTGGACTAAATATCATTGTACCGATTATGTCTGCTGGTAAAAGATCTGGTGTAAACTGTATCCGGCTAAATGATCCTTGAATAGCTGATGCTAAAGATTTGATACTTAAGGTTTTAGCCAATCCTGGTACTCCTTCTAAAAGTATATGCCCTTTTGTTAATAATGCCATTATTAAGCAATCTGTCATGTGTTTTTGCCCAATAATTACTTTGTTTAGCTCTATTTGTATCAAATCAATAAAGCTACTAGCTGATTCGATTTTTTGGTTTAGCGTAGCTATGTCAATTTCATTATCCATAATTAATTATTATAAAATTTATTTTTAATTACGAAATTAATGAATTTTTAGTATTTAAATCGATATTTAAAAATTAAGGTTATAGAATAAATAATTCTTTTGAATATTTCTGTGGCAACTAATTTTTGAGAGGGATAGTTTTGAGCATTTAAAAAATATAAAGGGTTGGGGAGAAGTGGAGAGGGGCTTTGTTATTTTTTTTAAAATGTTAAGAAATTTATATGCTAATATTAAAAAAATATATTATCTTTGCAATAAAAATTTTTTAATATGAAAAACATAGTATCAAACCTCCAAGAGCACCTCTCACAGGGCAAACAACTAAATTTAGAATTCCTCAATAATCTTTACAATAAGATGAAACTCCAAGGCAACGACGTTGTAGATTATCAACATCTGAAAGCTGAAAGCGTCTCTCCTCAATGCCCTAATTGCAAAAGCATCCATATTAAGAAAAATGGGCACCAACAAGGCCAACAAGTGTATAAATGCAAAAATTGTGGTAAAAACTTCCGTGAGACTACTGGCACCTTCGTCTATTACTTACACAAAAAAGAATTAATGCTTGACTACATTCGTCTGATGCTCGAAGGCAAAACCCTACGTCAATGTTCTAAAGAACTTCGTATTTCTCTACCTACCAGTTTCGAATGGCGACATCGCATTCTATCTGCTCTCAGAAGCTTCGAAAATAATGTAAACTTCTTTGGTATTATGGAAATAGATGAGCTAAAATTGAAATATTCAGAGAAAGGTCGCAGATACAAAACTTTAGAAGAATATCTACTGGCTCAAGAACTAAAAACTCATAATGTAGCTGTACTATCTATGATAGATAGAAGTGGCAATATGCTTTGTAAATTGACTGGTCTAGATAATGTAAAACGAGATCAAATAGATAAAATCTTATTAGCTAGAATATCAAAAAATGCTGTGATTTGCTCGCCAGATAATGAAGAATTTAAAAATTTGAAGACACAAAGCATAAAAGATAAAACTATAATTACTAAGAGGACAAAAAAGTATGGGCAGCATGGTTTATCGATAGTGAAGGATAAGGAAAATGATTTTGCTAGATGGATAAATTATACATTTAGAGGAGTGGCTACCAAGTATTTGCAGAGCTACATAATGTGGTATGTGGTGAAGCATAAATATTTATTGAACAGAGTGATAAATGATATAGGTAGAATGTTGAATTTAGCAGCGTCAGACTGGGAGGCGTGGTATGTATATATGAGGTTGAGATTAAAGCATAGGGAAAAGCTAACATAATTGTTTGTTCTCATTACCCCCTTTCCCCCCATTTTCAATTCCCTTACTATTATCCCCCCTACGCAACATTACATCTTCAAATTAATAAATCGTTTGAAAATACTTCCTAAAAGTATTACTTCTACCTGAGATTTAAATATTTATGTGTCTGTATTGATAATCTCCATTTAGAATTATTAAAAATGTATTTTATTATTTCAGGTAATAAATTTTTTGATTTGGACCATTCTGGTTGTAGAAATAAATAACATTCCTCTGACACTGATTTAGAACATTCTTCTGCAAAAGCGAAATCTTCCAAATCACTTATTATCACTTTTAACTCATTAGCGTTATTTAACCATTCGTTGTAAATGTATGAATGATTTTTTGGACTAACGCAAATCCAATCTATATTGTTTATCCATTGAGCTGTGGCTGCTGTCTCTATATGTATGTAATAACCATGAGCATGAAATAAATTAATTAATTGGTCTAAAGGGTATAAAATTGGTTCACCACCTGTCAGAACTATATGTTTAGTATCGTATTTCATGGCTCTTGTTAATAGTTCAGATGGAGATGTTAGGTTATTAATGTCAGGATTCCAAGATTCTTTACTATCACAAAACCAGCAGCTAAGATCACAGCCACCTAATCTAATAAAAAAAGAAGCTAAGCCAGTATGTAATCCTTCACCTTGTAAACTGTAAAATGTCTCTAATACTGGTAAATGATTACCATCTATATTTAAATTTTCTAATTTCATGATAAGATAAAAAAATTTTATTTAACTTGTTAATATTAAATTAAGTATAGGGCAAGTTTACTTTTTATGTTTTTCTATATATGGCATAGCCATTTTAAATCCGTCAATTAGCATATCATCGAGGCCTTTACTAGTAAAAGTGCCACCAGAGATGGCATCTACACCATGTATTTCTGGTATATTACTGTGTTTCACACCACCTTTAACAATAGCGATGCTAGTAAACTGATTATTTTCATCGAAGATTTTTTTTCCTTTAAATTGTTCTTGAAAAGGTAATCCAGATATTTCAGCTCCGAGACCTGGGGTTTCTCCTTTATGATCAAAAACTGTACCATGAATAGTATTTAAATCATTTTCTAAAGCTACATATCCCCATATAGCACCCCACAAACCCATACCATAAAAAGGAATAACGGTGAGTGTATCTTTTTCATTTTTAATTAGGTATATTGGCAAAATGTATGAATCACCTGCTTTAAATTTTTTCACTTCACCATTTATGTCAATATCAAAAGGCCTAATATTGCCTTTTAGACCATTATTATAATCAAATTCTGCTATTACTTCTCCTTTTTCATTAATAGCTATTTCTTTTATTAATAATTCTTTATATGTATCTTCAGCATTTTTTGCATCAAATTTTTGTCCAGATGCTCTAAGTATATAGCCTATTTTTTCATTTTTTTTATTTTTATCTTGTAAAGGTTTCAAAGCAGTAGCAGCTAAAGTCAATAATATGGCAACTATTGCTACCATTATTATTGAATATATGATTATATATCTATTTGTAAATTTAGCCATAATATTATGATTTAATTGTTTGAGATAATAAAGCCCTTTTTTTACGACGATTAATATTTTGTTGCACTACTAAATGATCTATTAATGGAGCAAAAACATTCATTAATAATATAGCAAGCATTGCGCCCTCGGGATATGCTGGATTGACAACTCGTATTAATATGCAAAATATACCAATTAATAAACCATAATAGATTTTGCCTGTTGGAGTTTGAGCAGAGGTTACTGGATCTGTAGCCATAAAAATTGCACCAAACAAAAAACCACCAATAAAAAAATGATAATAAAATGGAATTTGCATATATTCGTTAGCTCCCCATAGATTAAAAATTATTCCCATAGCAGCAGCACCTACTAATGCGCTAATCATAACTCTTAAATTAGCTACGCCTGTGAATATCAAGTAAATAGCTGCTAAAATTATTAATATTTTGGAGGTTTCTCCTATAGAGCCTGGAATGAATCCTAGGGACATTGTAAGTAAAGAAGGAGATTGAAAGAATTGATTTTGAGCAGCTAAAGCCAATGGTGTAGGTCCACTAATGACATCCAATCCTTTGCTTGCTACCCATATAGCATCACCAGTCATACTAGCAGGATATGCAAAAAATAAAAATGCTCTTGTTAGTAATGCTGGATTTAGAAAATTCATCCCTGTGCCACCAAATATTTCTTTACCAAAAATTACAGCAAAGATTGTTGCAACTGATAGCATCCATAATGGTATTGTAGGAGGTACTATTAATGCTATTAGCATACCTGTTACTAGAAAACCTTCATTCACTTGATGATGTCTTATTTGTGCTGAGGCAAATTCTACTGCAAGTCCACTAACATAACTTACTACTATTATTGGCAATACACGTAAAAATCCATACCAAAATATTCGCCAAAAACCAATTTCTTTAACTACTTGCCCCCATGCATCTATATCTAACCCTAATTGTAGTCTGAAATGCTGAAGTCCAACATTAAACATACCAAATAAAACAATTGGAGCTAATGCTATTAGTACATGTGTCATCAATCTTTTCAAATCTACGTAATCTCTTATGTGAGATCCTTTTTCAGTAACTTTATTTGGCACGAAAAAAAAGACTTCAAAAGCCTCAAAAGTGGAATGAAGAAAGTAAAGTTTACCTCCTTTTTCGAAATTTGGCTTTATTTTGTCTAAAAATGACCTTAACCAATTCATATCAATATTTATTTTTTTAATTATTAAGTAGTTTCTTTTATCATTAGGTCTATACCTTTTCTTACTATTTCTTGTAAATTGATTTTAGACACGCAAACATACTCTGGTAGTGCAAAGTCTTCTTCTACAATTTCGTAAATTCCGAGGTTTTCCATTTGTTCAATATTTTCGCTAAGTATAGCTTTTAGCAAATACACTGGATAGATATCAAAAGGAAAGTATTTATCATATTGATCGCTGAGGACAAAAGGTCGCTCTTCGCCGTGCATATTTGTATCTAAAACATATTTTTTCTTCTTACTTCTGATGAGCCAATTCATAATCATTCTAGAAGGACTATATTTTGTAAATTTAGGTGCTACCCATCCAAAGAAATCGTAATAATTTCCTTCTGGTATCACTGTAATCTGATTGTCATAATAGCTGAGAAATCCATCTAATCCTGCATTAGTGCCTGTCAATGCATTACCACTGATCACACGCACATTATTTTGTTTTAATCTATTATTAAGCAATGCTTGCATAGAAATGCCAGGTAATGTTGTAATATAGCCACGTTCAGTGAGCTCGCTTCCAGTTAGTACTATTTTTCTATGCAAATCTAATTTCCCATTTTGGAATAATCTACCAATAAAAATTACATCTTGTGGATATAAATACCAATAAATATCACCTTTATTTATTGGACTAATTCTAGAAATTTGTACACTTACATTACCTACAGGGTGTGGTCCTTCGAAATTATGTAATTCAGTATTTTTAATATTTTTGTAAAAGTCAGATTTATTGCGCGTGGAAGAAATATTTAAATAAATAGGTCCAGAAGTTAATTTTTTTATAATATCAATACCTTTTTGAAAATTTTCTTCTTCACCTTTGATTAAATAATCTGGATTTGGAGCTAATGGAGAACTATCAAAAGCAGAAATATAAATGGCTTTTGGCATATCTGATGGGTTAGCTATGATACCGTAGGGACGTTGCTTTATATTTACCCAAAGTCCTGATTCTAGTAAAAGTTTAATAATATTTTCTCTATCTAATGTAGTTGGAATATTAAAAATTTTATACTCTTGTGGAAATTTAGGTGTAATAATTATTTGTTTTAGTATTCTTTTTTCTCCTCTTATGATTGCAGTTACTTTACCACTTATAGGTGATGTAATGAAAATATTTTCATTTATTTTATTTTGAATTATTGGTTCTCCAGCTAATATATCATCTCCTTCTTGTACGAGTAGTCTAGGCGTTAAAAGTCTAAAATCTGGTGGTAAAATAGCATACTTATCACTTAAAATATCTGGTAAATCTTTTAATGGAGCTTCACCTTCTAAAGGAATATCCAGTCCCTTTTTTATTTTAAAATGTTCTTTCATTTTAATCTAAAATTTTCAATTTGCTAAATTATATAATTGTTTTAATATTTTTAAAAAAATAATAAAAATCATTTTTATTTTTATAAATTTGAAAAAAGAAAATTGCTAATATTTGAAAAAAAAGTATTAATTTAGCAAAAAAATTACATATGCAGAATAAAAGTATTTTAATTACATTTATCTTAATATTTATTACTGGGATGTTTGCCTTTGGGCAAAAAAATTTAGTACTAGAAGCAGATGAAAAATATGAATTAGGCCTGTATTATAGTGCTTCACAGTTATATTTAAAAGCGTATCCCAAAGTAGAGAACAAGTTAGAAAAAAATAGGATATTGTATAGAGTAGGTTTATGCTATTATTATATGGGAGATGCTAGAAAAGCATTATCATATTTTAATCGTGTTATTAGAGCACAATATCCTGATCCAGAAGTTTTTTGGTATACAGGTTTAGTAAATATGACATTAACAAATTATGAAGATGCTTTGGTTAATTTTGAACAATATAAGCAATTAGTGCCTAATGATACATTAGTTGATATAAAAATAGAATCATGTAAATTGTCAAAAGCTTGGATGGATAATCCTACTCTGCATGAGGTCATTAGAGAGAGGAAACTAAATTCCAAAAATCAAGATTTTGCTCCTGTGTGGGCAGATAAAAAATATAGATCTATAATATTTACTTCAAATAGAGAAGGTGTTGCTGGCAAGGGAGTAGATGAAGGGACAGGCTTACCATTTACTGATTTTTTCATTGCTGAAAAAGATAAAAAAGGCAATTGGTCAGCACCAGTAACAGCTGATGATCAAGGTGTTTTAAACACTCAGCATAATGAGGGAGTAGGTTGTTTCAATAGTAAATTTAACACTTTTTATTTTACCAAATGTAAAGTAGAAAAAAAGAAAATTTTGGGCTGTAATATCTATACCACTATGAAACGTGGTCGTACCTGGTCTGAGCCCGTATTAATACCTTTCACAACAGATTCTAGTGTTACAGTTGGTCATCCAGCTTTGTCTGATGATGAATTGATGATAATATTTTCTAGTAATATGCCGGGTGGTTTTGGTGGAAGAGACCTATGGATGGCTACAAAGACAAAGAAAAATCAAGATTTTGGCGAACCAGTTAATTTAGGTTCTGTAATTAATACTAGTGGCAATGAACTATTCCCTACTTTGAGATATGTTAATAATAAAGTATATTTATATTTCTCATCTGATGGTCATCCAGGTATGGGGGGATTAGATTTATATCGTTCAGAATATATTGATGGACAGTGGACAGCTCCTGAAAATCTACGATATCCTTTAAATTCTTCTCAAGATGATTTCCACATTATATTTGTAGATGATCCTACAACTCTACGTACTGAAGGAGCTAGAGAAATGGGATTTTTCTCCAGTAATAGAAACTTATCGTCAATGGATGACATTTATTCATTTAAATTACCTCCTATTTATTTTTCGATCAGTGGTATAGTATATGATGATAGTACAAAATTGCCAATATCTGGTGCAGCTATTAGGGTAGAAGGTTCTGATGGTAATATTTATATCGATACTACTGATGATAAAGGTTATTATATGTTTGATAAAACTCAAATTTTTGAAAATAATACTTATCAGATTTATGTTTCTAAAGAAGGTTATTTTAACGAAAAAGGTATTGAAACAACTGTAGGATTAGACCGAAGCAAAGATTTAGTTCATGATTTTTATCTAGCTCCTATACCTAAAAAACCTATAGTATTACCTGATATTTTATATGATTTCGATGATTGGCAACTAAAACCACAATATCAAGATAGCTTAAATGGATTAGTAGAAATTTTAAAAGATAATCCTAAAATTGTTATAGAGTTAGGCTCTCATACTGACTCTCGTGGATCTTTAGAATATAATGATAGTCTTTCATATAAACGTGCTAAGGCTGTAGTTGATTATCTGATATCTAAAGGAATAGAATCAGATAGAGTAATACCTAAAGGCTTTGGTGAGAGAGTGCCTAGAGTATTAGAAAGTGATAAAACTGTCATAATAAACAATAAAGAATATACTTTCCCAAAAGGAACTGTATTAACTGAAGAATACATAAATTCACTAAAAACAGAAGATGAACGCGAGGCTGCACATCAATTAAATAGACGAACTACTTTCCAAATTATTCGTGAAGATTATGTACCCACTGGTGAACAAAATAAACCTGTACAAATAGAAATTATTAAAGATATTAATGAATAAAATTTAAAAATAATTCTTTTGAAAAAGGAGGTAATTCATTTTACCTCCTTTTTTATGGTTCTATAACGTTTTGAGTAGGTAAATATTAAAAAAAGTAATTTTATATTTTATTAATTATTGGACAGTTGAATATTAACCACAAAGTTCTCAAAGAATGCACAAAGAACACAGAGAAAAAATGAAAGAAAATTATAAACTTTAATGCTATTTATTAAATAATGGCACTTTGTGAACTTTGTGTAATATCTTAGTGTCCTTTGTGGTAAAATAATTAACCCACAGTAAACGTTATAGAACCCTTTTTTATTTTGTTTATTTGTAATTTTGTAAAAAATATTTACTTATGAATAAAATCTACAATGCTTATGATAGATATGGAGCATCTAGCCAAAAACAAGATGTTTTTAATGCTATAAAAAATTTATCTCATGGCATATCTACAACTACTTTTTGCAATTTATTCCCTTCTCCTTTTGATAAACAATTAATCGCTCTGCATGCAGATGGAGCTGGTACTAAATCTGCTTTAGCATATATTTATTATAGAGAAACAGGTGATTTATCTGTATGGGAAAATTTAGCAATAGATGCCATAGTTATGAATACTGATGATATCTTATGCATTGGTAGCATTGGTCCATTTTACTTAACAAATATCATTGGGAGGAATAGAAATTTAATAAATCAAGATGTAATATCTGCTATAATACAAGGTTTTGAAAAATTCACAAATAAAATGTCTGAGTATAATATAGATATTATGCTTACCGGTGGAGAAACTGCTGACATTGGTGATTTGACTAAAACATTAACATTAGATGCTGTGGCTGCTTCATTTATTTCTGAAAATCATTATATAGATAATAAAAATATTCAAAATGGTGATGTGATAATAGGATTAGAATCTACTGGTCAAGCTCATTGGGAAGATATGCCTAATAGTGGTATTGGCAGCAATGGACTCACCCTGGCTAGACATACTTTATTAAATAATATTTATAAAAATCTGTATCCTGAATCTTTTGATAACAATACTGAAAATGATTTGATATATAATGGAAATTATTTATTAACTGATAAGTCTCCTATTGCTGGATTAGATATGGGCAAATTCATTCTGAGCCCTACTAAAACATACCTACCTATTATGAAAGAAATTTTCAAACATCATTTGAATGAAATTCATGGAGCTATACATTGTACTGGTGGCGGACAAATTAAAGTTAAAAGATTTATTAATAATTTGAGAATAATAAAAAATAATTTATTCACTGTTCCTGCATTGTTTGAAATGATTAAAACTTCAGCAAATATTGATTGGAGGCAAATGTATGAGATATTTAATATGGGACATCGCTTAGAATTGTATGTGCCAGCAGATCTAGCAAATGAAATTATAGCTATTAGTGAGAAATATAATGTGAAAGCCAAACAAATAGGCTATGTAGAAAATAATGATACTACCGAAATAGTTATTGACTCAGAACATGGTGTCTTTGTTTACAATTAAATCTTAATATTCATTTACTTTACACCTTCTATTTATTTTTGTTGAATTAGGCGTTTAATTAATAACTAATTTATTACTGGTTCATCCTCAGTAATAGCTATATTTCTTATAAGTATAATTGATTTTTAACTAAATTTCTACTTAATTTACTTTTCTTTGTCAACTACACAAAGAAAAGTAACGAAAGAAAGGTTTCCGCTCGGGAAATGATTTGATGGGTTTAAAATTTTAAAACCCTACAAAATCGTTTCTCTCCAACACGGCTTGCTTGTTTTATTACAAATCATTTCTCAATGCGGTATTGCTAGAGCTTACTAATTATTGTATAAGTATTCTTTTAATACAAAATGTTGAAAAATACTTTATTATCTAAACCCCTATTTCAAAACGAAAATTCCCAATTACCTATTTTTTTTTAACTTTGTGAAAAAAAATGAAAACCTCTGTCGAAATTAGTTATTATCCCCTATCTAACAATTATTTAGTCATTATAGAAAATTTCTTAAAGGCTCTCCGTTCTTACGAACAGATCAAAATCACTACCAATGGCATGAGTACTCAAATTTTTGGTGAATATGATATTGTAATGAATATTTTAACTAAAGAAATTAAAAATGCATTTTCTAATCCTGATTCTCTTTTTGTAATAAAAATCGCTAATGCTTGTCTAGATAGTTATACTCCTCCTATTGATTAAATTTAAAATTAATTTTGTTAAATTACATTTATTTGCATTGGATTGAGATAATAGCAGCTACTCTTGGTATTATTGCTATTTATTTCCAAATTAAAGTAAAACCATTCTATTGGGTTATCAGTTTAGTGGTTTCTTCTATGTACATTATAGTCTACTTTTCAGCTAAGTTATATGCAGACATGAGTATGCAATTTTATTATGTAGGCATGTCTATTTACGGATTATATGTTTGGCTTTCAGGTAATTATAGTAGTGATAAAAAGATAATTCACATTAGCAAAATAAAAGATTTAAAATCTTGGCTATTAATTGCTTTAATTTCTGCTTTGTCATTTTTTATAATTGGATACATTCTAAAAAATTTTACAGATAGTAATGTCCCCTGGTGGGATTCTTTCACTACTTCTTTAAGTTTCGTAGCTACTTGGATGCTTGCTAGAAAAAAAATAGAAAATTGGCTTATTTGGATTGTTGTGAATGCTACCAGTGTGGCTCTTTATATTTATAAACAATTATATCCTACTACTATTTTATTTATTATACTTACATTGTTAGCAATTGTAGGATATTTTCAATGGAAGCGTGAATTGAGAACTTTAGAAATGATTGAATGATTAAGGTATATTTAATGATGGATACTATCCGTTGCAATATAGGTTTTATTAATAAAAAAAATCTTTGATATTTAAATTTTATCTTATTTTCAACTTTGCAATCTATAATTTACTATAAATTTAAAAAGGGGCTAATAAATATTTTATCAGCCCCTTTTAAATTAAATTTTTATAATTATCAGCTTGTTGCTTTTTCTAATCTTTTCATTAAAGAAAAAATCAAAAGACCAGACAATGCACAAACACTTACAAATATTAACCATAATTGCCATAGTTCTACTCTCTCCCAGAAATAAGTACCAAGGAATAAAAGTTTATTGCCAACGGCTGTAGTTAATAACCAACCACCTTGCATTAAACCTTGGAATCTCTTAGGTGCCACTTTTGATACGAATGATAAGCCCATAGGACTTAAGAATAATTCAGCTACAGTCAATGTTAAGTATGTAGAAATTAACCAAAATGGGGTGACTCTATTGTAATCAGTAATACCTGATTGTGCTACATCACTTGGAGATGTTAAATTTGTCGAAGAGAATATCATAATGACATAGGCCAAAGCTGCTATAAACATTCCTATACCAATTTTTCTTGGAGTAGATGGTTCTTTACCTTTACTCCTAAGCCAGCTAAATAAACCATTTATAGGGAATGTTAATGCTACTATGAATAAAGGATTAAAAGATTGGAAAAGTTCAGGAGCTATAGGTACCATTTTACCAGCATTCATTTGATAAAAATAATAAGTTAAGTAACCAAAACCAATGAAAAATACTGCAGCAATTACTTTATTGAGTAATTTCTTTGAGGTAAATATCATTACTATACCAGAAATAGCTAAAATTATTGAAAATAGCGATTTCAAATCAAAGAATAATGCTGTGAAAGCCCCTACTTCTTTGGCAACATAATCACGTGCAAAAAGTGTAAGTGTTAATCCATTCTGATGGAAAGACATCCAGAAAAATATTACTACAAAAAATACTAATACTAAAGAAGTGATTTTTGGTTTTTCTTCTGGAGTAGCCGATAAGATTATATATGTAATGAAACCACCAAACAATGCAACTGCGAAACCTATATCAATGTTGCCCATTGCAAACCAAAATATTCCTAATAATACTACAAAAGATATGATAGCATAAATTAAATTTTTAATAGGAAATGAAGCTACTGGAGTAGTTTCTTTGTGCTCTTGAGCTTCTTTTGCTTTTTGCTCTTTTTGAATTTTCCTAGCATCTGGTAAGCTTTTTTGATAAAATAGAAAGACTAATAATGAAACTACCATAGCTAATGCAGCTATTCCAAAAGCATAATTATAACCTCTAGAAAACACATCTATATACTGATGGGCAAAAGCAGATAAATCTGCAACTGGAGCACTAGATACACTATTTGCAAGATCTTGGAATTTTGCTATATCTAAACTTTGTCCATCTAGGTATGCATGACACATTGAGGGAAGTGAAGCATCATGTAAGAAACCATTGATTTTTAAAAACCAATTTCTAATACCCGTAGCTGCAAAAGGTGCAAAAAAAGCACCAATATTAATTCCCATATAAAAAAGTAAATAACCAGTATCACGTAGAGACTCATACTTAGGATTATCATATAGCTGACCAACAATAGCTTGTAAATTACCTTTAAAAAGGCCATTGCCAAGAGCTATTATCATTAAACCAGTAATTGCTATTGCCAGGGTAGTCCCTGGAACAGTCATCATAACATAACCTAAAAGCATAACTATTAAACCAACTAATACAACTAACTTGTAACGTTTGGTAGAATCAGCTATTATACCGCCTACTAATGCTAAAGCATAAATAGCAAAATAGAACCAGCTATATATACTTCCTGCACTCTCCGCAGATAACCCAAATTTAGCTTGTAAAAATAAAACTAAAATGGCCATCATTGTATAAAAGCCAAATCGCTCTCCCATATTAGAGAAAAAAGCGATTACTAAACCTTTTGGATGATTTTTAAACATATATCTTGTTTTTTTGGTTTTTCTATAAATAAGGATTTTCCATTTTCACTATTTGTGCCATCATCTCAGCCTCTGTTACCACTCTTTCGCCTACATATGCTTTGCCTTTCATATTTACTATTCCCCTTCTAATAGGTGAAGTTAATTCTAAATAAAATACTACTGTATCGCCAGGTACTACTTTATGTCTAAACTTCACATCTTTGATAGAAAGAAAATAAGTAATATAATTCTCTGGATCAGGTAAATCAGATAATATTAGCATACCGCCTGTCTGAGCCATAGCTTCTACTAACAATACTCCTGGCATTACAGCTTCTTTGGGGAAATGTCCTAAAAAGTGAGCTTCATTATAAGTAACATTTTTTACTCCTATAATATAATTTTCTCCTTTTTCTATTATTTTATCCACTAATAAAAATGGATAACGATGTGGCATGAAACGTTTTATTGCTTCTATATCAAAAACAGGTTCTTTATTTAAATCTAAATGTGATACAGGCGTGCTTTTAGCTTCTTTTTTAATATGTTCTCTGATAAGTTTAGCAAACTCAACATTTGATCTATGTCCTGGCTTATTGGCAATCAAATGACCATTAAATCTATAACCAACAAGAGCTAAATCTCCTACAACATCTAATAATTTATGTCTAGCAGGCTCATTAGCAAAATAAAAACCGGTATTATTTAGAATCCCTTTATCTATAATATTTACATTATGAATATTGAAATATTCTTTAAAATAATTTAATTTTTCTTCAGGTAAATCTTTATCTACTATCACTACACCATTATTCAAGTCTCCACCTTTAATGAGTCCATTTTGGATTAATTCTTCTATCTCTGATAAAAACACAAAAGTTCTAGAACGAGAAATTTCTTGTTCGAAATCTTTCATATCATTCAATACAGCATATTGCGGAGGCAAAACATCTCTATTATAATCTATCATTATAGTTAATTTATAGGTATCATGAGGCATCAACCAATATTCTGAATCTTTTTCTTTATCATAAAATGATAAGCTTGATGTTATATTATAATATTTTCGTTCTGCATTTTGCTCAATTATTTCAGATTGTTTTTTAATAGCATCAATAAAGCCATATGAATTACCTTCTAGAATAGGTACTTCTTCATTATCCATTTCTATCAAAACATTATCTATATCTAGTGCCATTAAAGCAGCTAACAAATGTTCTACTGTACGGATAGTAACACCATTATTAGTGAGAGTAGTACCACGTAAAGTATTTAAAGCATAATCTGCTAATGCTTTTATTGTATTATTATTTTCTATATCTATCCTTTTAAAAACTATACCACTATTTTCAGTATTAGGTTTAAGTGATAAATGTACATTTTTACCAATATGTACACCTTTCCCTTCTATAGTAACTTCATTTTTTAGGGTTTTTTGTTTTATCATTTTTATAATTTTTTGTTATGAGGTTATCTAAATTATAAACTTTATTTCTAATCTCAGCTAATTCTTTAAAAGCAATAAAATTTCTTTTAAATAATTTAGCATCCATTGCTGGTGATCCCATTAGCAGTTCATTATCACCCACACTACTAGCTACTCCAGACTGTGCAGCTACTTGATTATTATTTTTTATATTTATATGTCCAGCTATACCCACTTGACCGCCAAACATATTATGATCGCCAATTTTTGTAGAACCTGCTATACCGCATTGTGCAGCCATTGCATTGTTTTTGCCTACTTCTACATTATGAGCTATATGAATTAAATTATCTAATTTAGTACCTTGCTTGATTAGTGTAGATCCCACAGTAGATCTATCTATTGTTACATTAGCTCCTATTTCTACATTATTTTCTATTACTACATTACCAATTTGTGGTATTTTTTGATAAGTATTATCGTTCATCGGTAAAAAGCCAAAACCATCAGAGCCTATAACAGTGCCAGAATGTATTATACAATTATCTCCTACCCTACAATCATCTAATATTACTACTTGTGGATATATTAAACAATTTTTTCCAATGTGTACATTTTCACCTATATATACTTGCTCTCTTATAATAGTCTCATCACCTACTGTAGCATTATCATTTACAATACTATAGTGTCCTATAGATACTCCCTTGCCTATTTTGGCTTCTTTACTAATATATGCTAATTCTGAGATTCCATTTTTTCTATTTTTTCTTTTTTCAGAGTCTATAACATTTAAGAGTTTTAGAAAAGAAAAATATGGATTTTCTACTCGGATAAGTGTAGTTTCTACAGGCTCACTCAAGACTACATCTTTAGAAACTATTAAAGTCGTAGCTTTAGTATTATAAATAAATTTATCAAATTTAGAATCAAAAATAAAAGCTAGCTCACCATTTTGTGCATTTTCTATTCTATTAATATTATAAACCTCTAACGCCCCATCACCCTCTATCTCTCCATCAAGTAATTTTGCTAATTCATTAACTGATAGTTTCATATGTAGTGAAAATTAAAAATTAAATTTGTTTATTTTGCATTTGAACATTTGCTACTGGATTTATTATATAATGATAAATAGTAAATATGACAGCTGAGAATAATAAAGTGCCTACAACCTCATATCTGAAAAATGGAATTGCCAAAGTATAGCAATTTATCAATCCTTGCCAACTATAGCTGTACCACCCACCCAGCCATACACCAAAATTAGAAAGTAAAAAAAATGTAACTGAGGCTGTGAGAGAAGAGATAAATACATTAGAGATTTTAAGTTTTTTAATCATCTTAGCTCCTAATAGTGCTATAATTACAAAACTCAAATATATAAATACCATAACTATCGGATCATATAATCCAATAATTAGATCGCTTATAAACAAAGTAATTATCGGAAAAGCTATCGCCCATTTTTTATTTTTGAAAACATAACCACTAAATAATGCCAAAGCTGCTATTGGCGTAAAATTGGGAATAAAATTAAAAAAACGATACGCTACTACTAATACTATCACTAAACACAATAATAAAAAATGTAAAATATTATTTTTTCTCATATTTTTTTTGCAAACTTATAAAAAAATTTTTATTTATAAACAATTATATTTTTAATATTATTAAAAATATAAAAACAATAAATATTTGTATTGTTTTCATACCATTTGTTAAAGTCATTTATATTGTGAAAAAACAGCAAATTCCTTTTAGCTGTATAACTTACATAAACAAGCTCATTTATGTTTTGATTATCTGCTATAATATAAACACAAATATCTGTAGGTTTAGCTCCAGTCTTTAAAATATTAGCTTGTTTATCTAAATTAGCTTGGTAGGTATCATATTTATAAAAGCCTGCATATTTATGCAAACCCCATAGCATCGTGATTACAAAAATAATCATATAGCCTAGATGGATCCATTTTTTATTATCAATAAATAAGTATTTTTCGCAAACAAATATCGTAGCTAAAGTGATAAATAACACAAATTTTGCCATATAAACATAGTGAGTAAGTACAGCAGAAAAAACAATAATAGAAAATATTAATATTGGCAAGAACACCCATTTAATTATAAATTGCCAGGTAGTATCATTTTTGAATATTTTAGCTTTATGTATAATTGGTAAAATTATCAATATAAATAGACTGCCTGTGCCCTCTAAAACATTCCAAATACTTTGAAAAAATAATCGGAAAAATTCATTGATAGCTGCCCACAAGCCATCTATATTCAAAATATTAGAAAAAATACCTATTCTATCTATATACCTCATCCATATAGAATTAATAAAAGGCTTCAATCCACCGATGCTACTATATTGTATTACAATCATTAAATAAGCAATAATTGTCAAATTACTCACTAATATTGCTTCATTTTTATTCTTTTGTTTAATATTATAAAATATGTAAAAAATAGCATAAATCAATGCCATCCAATCTATTAATAAATAACAGAAAAACAATATTTTATGCAATAAAAAATATAATTTATTATCAGGAAATTTAATAATCAATAAATGAAAAACTAAAACCCATATAAAAAATACTAATCCTATAGTTTCAGCAAAATGATAATAGGTAAAACTAAATAATATTAATGGATGAAAAGTATATATTAATGTACCAATAATAATAGAAATATTTTTTTGAAAAAGTAAATTTAGTAATATCATCATACCTATTATAGAAAGGATAAAATAAATGAAAAGTATTTTTTGTAAATTTAAATTATTAATAGGTAAATGGAATAATTTTAATATAGAATAGGAAAGTAAAAAACTACCAGATGGATGAGATAAATAATAATTATTCCCTTGGCTATCAAATACTCGTGGATAAATATCTACAAACTTATCACCTGGATTACTGTAGCTGATCACTGGTGCAAAATAATAATTTTTTGCACCCTCATTATCCCATTGCTCAAAAGTAATAGATGAAAAAAGATGTGCTATATTGCGATAATCTGTTTTTTTAGTCCATCGCGATGAAGTGATAGATAAAAGAACAAAGACTAAAAAAATAAAAAAACAAGTTAAAAAAAGAAATCTCTTATTCTTCTTTTTTATTATTTTTAGATTTTTCATAATGTTTAAGTGGTATAGAGGCAGAAGATGCTATATTTAATAATCTACCAACATCTGCATTTACATTGCCACTCAAATAATTATTTTTGAGGACATAAAACTTTAAATAGCCTTGCAAATATTTAGGAGAAATATTTCTATATTGAGCTAACATTTTTTTTAAATTATCTTTTTCATTTTTAACAACTTTAAGATGATAAATATCGGTTTTCACTTTTTCATCTTTGATAACTATAGTTTTTTTAATATCATATTTCTTAATATCTCTAAACTCTTTAGTGTTTTACACACAACATACTGTTAATAAATCAATTTTATTTATTTTGCTTTAGAATAAACTCATCAGTTTCTATAATGCTATAAATTTTTATATTTTCATTCAAAGATTCTAAAGCAGAGAGAATTTTATGTCTCCAATTAAAGCTTGTTGGCAGACTTATGCCAACCTCGCTAGCACATGCTCTTAAGCTTTTACCCTCAAGCATACAACGAAGGTAGTCGAGCATTAATTCTTTTTTGTGAAGGTAATAGACGAGGGTGCCAGTAGTCTCTCTGAAGTTTTTACCGCAATTTTTGCATTTATATATTTGTTGACCATGTTGGTGCCCATTTTTCTTAATATGGATGCTTTTGCAATTGGGACATTTTTGAGAGACGCTTTGAGTTTTTAAATCTTGGCAATCTACTGCATTAGCTCCATCTGTCATGAGCATTTTATATAGCTTATCAATAAACTCTCTTCTACGCTCTTCAGATAATGAATTAAAATATTTTACATAATTAAATAAATCTGACATATTTTATTATTTGTACAAAATTAATGATAAATATTTTAAAAGGTTAATATTCTCAAAGATAGCAAATAAAATTATTGAATTAGAAGTTTAATTAATAAGTAAATTATTAATTATATCTATCTGTTATTAAGGACTTAACATACTCAAGTAAAATTTGTTTAAATTAAGTAATGATATTTATTTATTGATTTTATCATATTTAAATTCTTTATTTATGAGCATTTTATAGAAATAATTTCTAAAATTTTAATTTTTAATTATTTTCTATATAATCTATAATACAAAAAGTATTAATAGTAATTTATTTAAATTCATATATCATTACTTTATTTAAACATTTATTAAAATGAAAAATTTTTATTTATTTAATCGTTTAATTAATAATTAAAATATTTCTGGTTCATTGATGGTAATAACTATATTTCATAAGAGTGTATTTTGTTTTAATAATAGCTCTGATAATTTTTAATGAATCTGATCTAAGGGTCAGGGTTAATGGGGCATATGGTAATATATTATTACAATTGATTTATATTATATTCATCATTGTTCCAATTCTTTGGATTGTCCATAATATAACAAGAATGCGTGATAAATCATCGGTATCGCGGATGATGTGTTCGTAATAATTGCGTTGCCATACATTAAATATATCTGTATTTTCACGAAAATATTTGGTTACACCAATTTTATAACCACGCACAATGGCACCTATCGTTTTTGATGGTGAACGAAAAATATTTTTTTCATTTTGTATACAATCAATATGCCATGACATGATTTGGCATTATTACATGTTCATCCAATTGCGTATTTGGATAATGTTTGGGAATTGCTTCCCAAAATTCATTTGCAATTTTACCATGTTCATTTAAAATCATTTCATTATTTTTGATTTCACCAAATAAATTTTTCCTATTATATGTACAAATTGTTATATAATATGCTCCCTCTTGAGAATAATCATATCCAGGTAATCGTATCGAATGTCGATGATAATTTGTATTTGATGCATTCACAATTTTATATGAGATTTATAAACAAAATTTTTCATCCTACAAAAAATTTGGTCAAAGTTAAGATAATATTTTTTTATGACTATAATGAAAAATAAGGTTCTATAACATTTATTGTGGTTAAATTATTTAGGTTAATATTTAACTGTCCAATTTTTTTTTATTAATCCACAAATGCACACAAATTAGCACAAATAAAAAATCAAGGTTGACTAGTTTAAAAGTTTAAGAATAATGAGCGATAGATTAAAGTTTTTATAAGTTAATAAGTGAAAAAACTAAGCTTTTCCCATACAAAACATTATAGAACTATAAAATTTAAATAAAAAAGGCGAATCAAAGATTCGCCTTTTTTATTTAGTTGAGATTTATTGTTATTTAGTTATTACTATTCTAAAGTTATTAACAGTATTATCAGGAGTGATAACCTTTAATAAGAAATTACCACTTAGATTTGAAACATTTATCGTCAATTTACTATCGTCCATTTTGTAGCTATTTACTAATTGACCGAGCATATCATAGAGATATACTTCTGCTCCGTCATTATTAATAAGTTCTACAATTACCTTATCAGTGGCTGGGACTGGATAAACTATTGCATTAGATAAAACATTATCTGCTATAGAAGTTACTGTTACTTGTTCAGATATAAACTCACAGTCATATTCATCTGTGAATACAACATAGTAGCATTCTCCAATAGTTGGATTAGTATAAATAGCTCCAGTAACTCCAGGTATTTCCTCATCATCGCAAGTATACCAAGTATAACTGCCACTTACGATAGGATCTATTGTAGCTTCTAAACCATTTTCAGTTTCAGCTAAACTAACTGTTACATTAGAAATAGTAACCACAATATCATCAGTAGCTGAGCAATCATATTCATTAGTAACAGTTACAGAATATGTACCACTCATACCTACTATCATTGTTTGGCTACTACTCAAAGGAGGATTCCATTGATATGAGCTAAATCCAGAGCCAGCATCTAAAGTAACTGTGCCACCACATTGTATAATATCTTCTCCTAAATCTACTGTAGGTGATGGATTAACTGTGATGTCTATGTTAGCTGTACTTTCGCAACCAGCGGGTGTAGTAGCTGTAACTGTATAAGTAGTATTAGTAGTAGGATATTGTGTAATAATCGCATCTGTCAGGCCATTATCCCATAAATATGTGGTACCAGTAACATCTGAGCTAGCCGTCAAAGTAACTGATTGTCCACTACAAATTGTTGTATTATCAGCGGTAATCATTATCAGTGGTAATGGATTAACAATAACAGTTATCTCAGCAGTATTTTCGCAACCATTATCATCTGTACCTGTAACTACATAGGTTGTGGTTTCATCAGGTGTTACAGTAAATGATTCTGTTGTCTCACCATTATCCCATTCATAAGTTATAGCTCCACTAGCACTTATTGTAGTAGATTCACCAATACATACTTCATTCGGTATCGCTGTAGCTTGAACATCAGGTAATGGATTTACGGTTACTGATACTGTAGCAGTATTTTCGCAGCCACTACCAT